>CAZMML010000361.1:0-4806 GCA_964567335.1 uncultured Nannocystis sp.
AACCTCTACAAGTCGTCCGCGGCGGTGCTGCGCAACGTGATCTTCGAGTTCGGCGGGCAGCGCACCGACCGCGGGGTGCTCTACGCGAACAGCGAGGCGTCCCTGACGGTGGAGGGTTGCACCTTCCGCGACAACGGCGGGGCCCTGACGATCGAGGGCTCGCAGGTGAAGCTCGAGGCCTTCTCGGGCAACCGGATCGAGCGCTCCCCCCCGGCCCTCGACGTCACGCCGCAGGTGCTCGGCCGGATCGGGCAGGACAACCAGCTCGACGAGACGACGATCCGGGTCGACGGCGGGCCGATCGAGAAGGACGCGGTGTGGCAGAACCTGGGCGTGCCGCTCCGTCTCGCCGGGCCGGTCTCGGTCGATCACGGGGCGACCCTGACGGTCCGTCCAGGGGTCCGAATCGTGGTCGACGACGGGTTCACCCTCGGGGTGGGCGAGTTCGAGGGGGGGTCGCTGCGGATCGAGGGGAGCGCCGAGGCGCCTGTGACGATCTCCGGGGAGGGGGACCGCCGCGGGACCTGGGATGCGATCCGGCTCTATGAGAAGGCACACGACAACGTGATTGAGCACCTCCAACTCCACAACGCAGGGGGGGAGGGCGCGATCAACGTGGGGATGGGCGTCGCGCTCACGGTCCACGACGTCGTGTGCACCCGCTGCTTCAGCCCGACCCTCACCTGGGCATGCGGGGCGAAGGTCACTGCAGAACGGGTGAGCGCGGGTCTCGAGACGCCCGCCGCGACGCTGCCGCCCTTCGGATGTGAGGGCGGGGGGGAACCCTGAGGCTAGGAGATCTCCCAGTCGATCGTGGGATAGCCGAGCTCCTCCAGCGCCCCGTTGATCGCGGAGAAGGGTCGGCTGCCGAGGAACTTCGGGCCCTTGCCGAGAATTGGAGAAGGGTGCGGGGCCGTGAGGACCCGGTGGCGGCGGGCGTCGATGAGGTTCGCCTTCTTCTTGGCGAAGTCGCCCCAGAGGGCGAACACGATCGGGTCGTGCCGCTCCCCGAGGACGCGGATCACGGCGTCGGTGAACTTCTCCCAGCCCTTGTTCTTGTGCGAACCGGGTTCGTGGGCGCGGACCGTGAGGACCGTATTGAGGAGGAGGACGCCCTGCTCGGCCCAGCGCTCGAGGTTGCCGTGGGGGGGGATCGAGCAGCCGAGATCGGCAGCGAGTTCCTTAAAGATGTTGGCGAGGGAGGCCGGGGGTTTAATCCCAGGACGAACCGAGAAACAGAGCCCATGGGCCTGGCCCTCGTCGTGGTAGGGATCCTGACCGAGGACCACGACCCGCACCGCGTCGTAGCTGGTCAGCTCGAAGGCGCGGAAGAGATCTTCCTCGGGCGGAAAAATCGTCGAATTTTCGCGCTCATGGGCGACGAACTCAATGAGGTCGTTGAAGTATGGCTTGGCCATCTCGTCCGCCAGGACGGCATGCCAGGAGCTCGGGAGGGTCCAGGTTCCGTAACCGTACACGACGTCACCTCGCTGGTCAGGGGATCCGGCGGATCGCCTCGGAGAGGAGCGCGACACCAAAGCCGGTGCCGCGGTTCTTGGGGAAGCTCGGGCCCGCGAGGTCGATGTGGCACCACTGGGCCTTGGTGTCCTCCATGTGCCAGTACACGAATTGCGCCGCGCACGCCGACTGGGCGTTCGAACGATTCTTCACAGAGTTGACCATGTCAGCGATATTGCTCTCGAATTCCTGCTTGTAGAACTCGGGCGCGAAGGGCAGGGGATGGACCAGGTCGCCGCTCGCCTTGCCAGCCGCGATGACGAGCTGTTCGAGCGCCTCGTCGTTGCTGACGATGGCGGCGTGGAGGAGGCCGGTCGAGACGAGCTGGGCGCCGGTGAGCGTCGCGGCGTCGAACACGATCTCGGCGCCGAGCACGCGGGCCGCGTAGCTGACGCCGTCCGCGAGCAGGAGGCGGCCCTCGGCGTCGGTATTGTTGATCTCGACGGTCTTGCCGGAGTGCATCTGCAAGATATCGTCCGGCTTGTAGGCGCCCGGCCCGACCGCGTTCTCGGCGATGCAGAGCACGAGCGAGAGCTTGTGTCTGCAACGATGGGCGGCGAGCACGAAAAACGCGCCCAACACGGCCGCCGCGCCGCCCAGATCGCCCTTCATGGTGTTCATCGCGCCGCTGATCTTCAGGCTGAGACCCCCGGTGTCGAAGGTGATGCCCTTGCCGACCAGGGCGATCGAACGGCCACCGCCGGCAGCCGGCGTATATTGCGCGATCAGGACCCGGGGCGCCTTGACCGCGCAGCGGCCGACGGCGTGGACCCCTCCCAGCTTCTCGGCCAGGAGGGCGTCCCCGGCGATCTCGCGGACGTCGACGTCGGGCAGCCCCGCCAGGAGCTCGCGGGCCCGGAGGGCGAAGGCCTCAGGGTTGAGCTCGGTCGGCGGGGTGTCGACGAGGAGCGCAGCGTTGCGGGTGGCAGTTGCGGTGGTCTCGACCTCGGGGGGGAGCGGGAGCGGCCGGCCGGTCGCGTCGAGGGCCAGGATCTGGACCTCGAGCGCCGGCGCCGGGGTGCTCTTGCTGCTGTAGAGCGGGAGGGCGCGCGCGACCGCGTTGATGCTCGGGAGCAGGTGCGCAGGGTCCGCGAGGAGGAGAATGACCCCAGCCTTTCCCGTATTGCCGAGATCGGCCGCGCTGACGACCTTTCGGACGCTCTCGGCACGGGCGGGGGAATTGTAACGAGAGCCCTGATCGGGGAGCACGCCGAGCGAGATCCTCCGTGGTCCTTCGACCCCGGTCAGGGTGCTGCCGACGTTGCCGAGGTCGCCCGGCTTGACGTCACGGGCGAGTTCGGCGAGCAGCGCCTGGGCAGGCGCCGGAAGGAGGGCCGGGAGTTCGCTGGAGACGATGGCGGCGGGTGCGACGATGAGGACGTTACGGCTCCCCTGGAGGAGGCTGGGGAGGCTCTGGGCGAAGCTCAGGGTGGTAGGCACGGGGACCAGCATGCCACAAGCCGCCCGGGGCGGGGCGAGGCGGGGGCCGGGTTTCGCTGAAGTCTTCGGCGGTCCGAAGCGAGGTATGTTAAGGTCACGCGGGGACCGAGCGCCTCCGCCGGCTCCGAGCGACGGTCATGAGCAGCACGGACGATCAACCACAAGCAGATCCCCTGTTGGGGACGACCTTTGCTCGCCGCTACCTGATTGAGCGCCGCCTCGGTCGCGGCGGCATGGGGGTGGTCTACCAGGCGACCCAGATCGACCTCAACCGCCCAGTGGTGCTCAAGGTGCTCGCACCGGACTGGATCGGCGACTCAGAGGCGCTGGCCCGCTTCGAGCGCGAGGCCCGCGGCCTGTCGAGCCTCCAGCACCCGAACATCGTCACGATCCACGACTTCGGGAAGATCGACGGCCGGGCCTTCATCGTCATGGAGTACGTCTCGGGCGACACGCTGGACCGCTTCGTGCGCCGGCGGGTGCGGCTCAGCCTGGTCGACTTCGTGCCGATCGCGGCCCAGGTGCTGAAAGGCCTCGGCGAGGCCCACTCCCGCGGGATCATCCACCGCGACATCAAGCCGGCCAACATCATGCTCTGCGAGCGCCAGGGCCGGGCGAACTACGTCAAGATCCTCGACTTCGGGCTCGCCAAGCTGGTCTCCGGCTCATCCGACATCACCAAGCAGAACGTCCTCGGGACCCCGACGTGCCTGTCCCCGGAGCAGATCCTGGGCGAGAAGGTCGACCAGCGCGTCGACGTCTACGCGGTCGGGATCCTGTTCTACTTCATGCTGAGCGGGGTCATGCCCTTCCAGGCGGACAACGACGCCTCGGTGCTCTACAAGCACGTGCACGAGAAGCCGCAGCCGCTGGTCGAGCTGCTCCCGCCCGATCACGGGGTGCCGGAGGGGGTCCTCGAGCTGATCGGACGCTGCATGGAGAAGAGCCGCGACAAGCGGCCGCGCGACGCCAACGAGGTGGTCGAGGGGCTCATCGATCAGGTGCCCTTCTCGATGTTCCGGCTGCCTCGCGCCCAACCCCGCACCGAGGCGCCGGAGCCCGAGGAGCCGCGCGAGTCGACGGGGGAGCACAGCAAGCCGATCCCGCTGCCGGAGAACATCGTCGTCGGGACCTTCGGGCGCAAGCCCTCGGCGCCGACCGCTGCCGCCGCTCCGACCGCGCCGCCGGTCGCGCCGCTGACCGTGATGCCCGCGCAGCCGGCGCCGGTGTCAGCACCCCCCGCGACGGTGAGCCCGATCACGGCCCAGTTCCCGCAAGCGACCCTCGACCAGCTCAAGGCGCAGGGGATCCCGGTCGACGGGGGGAGTCTCCTGCAGGTCCAGGACGGTCGGGCCGTGCTGGTGGTCGGGCCTCAGGCGCAGGAGGCGGCGGCGCGCCAGCAGACGATGAACCTCGTGTACGGGGGGATCGCGGTGCTCGCGGTCGTCGCGCTGCTGGTCTACACGCTGGGGGCGAGCCGGACGCCGGAGAACCAACCCGAGCCCGTGGCCGCCGGGGACCAGGACGAGAAGGGGAGCCTCTCGGCGCAACTGGACAAGATCGCGCAGCTCATCGAGGAGGGCAAGGCGGGTCAGGCGCTGCGCAAGCTCGAGAGCGGTGAGGAGGAGTTCGGACGCTACCCGGAGCTCTCGGACCGCGCGGATGAGCTGCGGGTCCAGGCGGAGGCGGCGCAGCTCCTCTCCACGGCCCGCAAGTACGAGCGCGAGGGCGACAAGATCACCGCGCTGAAGACCTACCGCGAGGTGCTCGGGCAAGACGCCGCGAACGCCGAGGCGAAGCGGCGGATCACGGCGCTCTACCCCGAGCTGAAGCCGGACCAGAGCTTCG
>CAZMML010000362.1:0-4790 GCA_964567335.1 uncultured Nannocystis sp.
CGCCGTCGGCGATCCCGATCCGGTGGTCGGAGTCGCCGAAGACGTCCGGGCGGAGGCCGTTGGTGTCGTCGCAGTGGCCGCCGGTGATCCCGATCGAGTAGTTGGCGGCGAGGATCCGCGGGCCTGGGACGCGCCCGGCGGCGATCGCGTCGCGCAGGCTGCGAATCGCGAGGGTGCCGCCGACGTCGCGGACGGTGGTGAAGCCGGCGAGCAGCGTGGCCCGGGCGTAGACGACGCCGCGCAGCGCGAGGTCGGCGTCGCTCTCCTGGACGCCCTGCGCCACGGCCTGGGCGTGGCTGCCGGGGAGCTCGCCGAGGAGGTGGGTGTGGGCGTCGATGAGGCCTGGGAGGAGGGTGCGGCCGCCGAGGTCGATCTCCTGGACGCCCTCGAGGAGCGGCAGGGCCTTGCCGACGTCGACGATCCGGCCGGCCGCGATCAGGACGGAGACGCCGACCTGAGGCGGGCCGCCGGAGCCGTCGATCAGGCGGGCGTTGCGGAGCATGAGGCGCGCGGGGGCGCTGACCTCGGGGCGCGGCTCGGCGGGCTGAACAGCCGGGGCGTCCCGCGCGAGGGGCGGACAGAGGGGCTGCGGCTGGACGGAGATCTGCGCCGGCTGAGCGGCGCAGGCGGTCATGAGGAGGGCTGCGAGGAGGGGCCGACGAGGCACGAGGGCGAGGATGCCACGCCCGCTCGCGGCTGCGCGCCGGTGCAGCCGACGGACCCTCGCGTGCGCCTGCGCTCGGTGTGTCCCTGTGGACAGATCCGCCCGCGCCCGGCGAGACTCCGCGGCGCATGTCGGCGAGCGAGTGGCCCTACCCGGTGTCCGAGTTCGAGTGCCACCGCTGCGGGAACTGCTGCCGCGGCGACGGCTACGTCGAGCTGACGGACGCGGACGTGGAGGCGCTGGCGCGGCACCTCGGCCTGACCGCGGCGGCGCTGCTCGAGCGCTACACGGCGCGGGGGGAGGATGGGGCGCCGCGGCTGGTAAACTCGGTCGGACCCGAGCTCGCGTGCGTGTTCCTCGCCGAGGACAACACCTGCCGGGTCCACGCCGCGAAGCCGGCGCAGTGCCGGGACTTCCCGATGCGCTGGCGGCCGCAGCACGCGCTCGAGTACTGCGCGGGGCTGCGGGCGGCGGCGGGTCTGCCGGCGCCGGTGGTGCGGACGATCCGCCGCCCGGGGCGGTGATAGAGTCGCCGAGGTGGCCGAGAACAAGCTCAAGCCAGAGCGGGTGGCGCCGATCTTCGGGCTGCTCGCGCTCTTCTTCGCGGCGGCGATGCTCTCGCGCTTCGATCAGATCGCCGCGAAGATCCCGGAGGCGGTCCACGGGGCGGCGCTGATGGCGAGCTTCCCGCTGCTGCTGGTGGGGGGGGCGATCGAGCGACGGGTCGACCACGGGGCGCGCAAAGACTTCCCGCTGTGGATGCAGATCGACTCGCGACCGATCCGCTGGACCTTCACGTTCGCGCTCGCCTACCTGGCGATCGTGCTGATCCAGGCCTTCGACGTGTCGGTCGGGCCGATCCAGGCCAACCCGCCGGAGGCGTGGCCGCAGCCCCAGCGCCTCCTGTGGTTCCTGATGTTCTCGTTCGGGATGTCGTTCGTGATCTTGCTGAGCGCGACGAGCTGGCTCATCCCGATACTGAGGATCGTCACGGCCCCCTTCGCGCGCCTGCCCCTGGTGCTCGGGATGACCTTGCTGGGGCTCCTCGGGGGCGGGCTCGGCTGGCTCGCGCTGCAGGCGCTGGCGAACCAGGAGCTTCACCAGATCCGCGGGTCGATCGACGCGATGCTGCAGGAGCCGCAGATCATGGTGGGTGTGGTGGTCGCGTCGATCGTGGTGCCCTGGCTCGGCACCCTGGTGTGGAAACGAGAGTAGCCAGTCGCGCCGGGGGGTGGCCACCGGAGTGGCCGCCTGGCGAGGTCCGATTCGACAATAATTTCAACGATCTATTGGTGGCTCAAAGCTTGTAGTGGAGTCCCGCGTCCGGTCCAGCAGCGGACCACACAAAGGACACTGCCATGTTCAAGCGCTTCTCTATCCCCTTCTTCGCCCTCTTCGCTCTTACGTCCGCGGTCTTCCTGCCCGCCTGTGACGAGGGGTCGGACGCCGAACTCGCGGAGCAGCTCGGCCTCTCGGTCGAGGAGCTCGATGCGCTGTCCGCGGAGGAGCTTGACGCGCTCGAGCGCCCGAGCGAGCTCGGCACGCCGGTCGTGCACACGCACGAGGGTGGGCCGCTCGCGTCGTCGGAGCTCGGCACGCCGGTCGTGCACACGCACGAGGGTGGGCCGCTCGCGTCGTCGGAGCTCGGCACGCCGGTCGTGCACACGCACGGCAGCCGGCCCTTGATCCTGAAGGTGCCGACTCCGCCCCCGACGCACGCGGAACCCGCGTCCGTGGTGGTCAGCGCGACCCCGGATGAGGGCTGTGACACGCACGGCGACGAGCTCGAGCTCGTCGTCCGCTAAACGCTCCGTGCGAAAGGGCTCCGCCTCCCGGATCCCTGCGCGCGCGGAGCGCCTCCCAGAGGCGCATTTGTACACGCAAACGCGCAGACGATCGCGCGAGGCGTGAGCGCATGCGGCTGCGCATGATGGCGGCCGATCGCCTGGACCGTGATCGTGGTAGGTCCCGTGCAGGTGTCTTTCGGGTTGAACCTCCGTGAGCGCGCTTGTCTCGGCCTCGACGCGGTGCTTGGGCCGCGCCACGGAGGGCGAGTCGGAGAGCCGTTGCGGAGGGGACGATGAAGCTGGCGATCCTGTCGCGGCAGGCGTCGCTCTACTCGACGCGGCGGCTCCTGGAGGCAGCGCGGGGTCGGGGCCACCAGGTGCAGGTCATCGACTACCTGCGCTGCTACATGAACATCACGTCGAGCCGGCCGCACGTGGTGTTCCGCGGGAGCGACCTCTCCTTCGACGCGATCATCCCGCGGATCGGGGCGTCGCACACCTTCTACGGCACGGCGGTCGTCCGCCAGTTCGAGATGATGGGGGTGTTCACGCCGAACCGTTCGCAGGCGATCTCTCGCTCGCGCGACAAACTGCGCTGCATGCAGATCCTCGCCGCCCGGGGGATCGGCCTGCCGATCACGGGCTTCGCCCATTCGATCAAGGACATCGAGGGGCTGCTGGACGTCGTCGGCGAACCGCCGGTGGTGGTCAAGCTGCTCGAGGGAACGCAGGGGATCGGCGTCGTCCTCGCGGACACCCCGGCCGCCGCCCGCAGCGTGATCGAGGCCTTCCGGGGGCTCGACGTGAACATCCTGGTCCAGGAGTTCATCTCCGAGGCGGAGGGGGCCGACGTCCGCGCCTTCGTGGTCGGGAACCGGGTGGTCGCGGCCATGAAGCGGCAAGGCGCGCCCGGCGAGTTCCGCTCGAACCTCCACCGCGGCGGGACCGCGACGGCGACCAAGCTGACGCCCAAGGAGCGCTCGACCGCGGTGCGGGCGGCGTCGCTGCTCGGCCTCAAGGTGGCCGGCGTCGACATCCTCCGGAGCAACCGCGGACCGCTGGTGCTCGAGATCAACTCGTCGCCCGGGCTCGAGGGGATCGAGACGGCGACGGGGGTCGACGTCGCCGACGCGATCATCGCCTACATCGAACGGTCGGTGCAGGGCGACGAGCAGAAGCCCGAGCAGCCCGAGCAGAACCCCTACTGAGGCGGGCGCGGGCCCGTGGCGGGCCCGCGCGAGGCTTTCAGCCCGCGCCGCCGATCGTCGGGGCGATGTAGTTGGCGAGGGTGAAGGCGATGATCAGCGCGAAGACCACGAGGGACTCGACGAAGGCGAGACCGAGGATCATGGGCACGAGGACCTTGCCGGCGCTGTTCGGGTTGCGGCAGATGCCCTCGAGGGCGGCCGCGACGGCGCGACCCTGGCCGAGACCGCCGCCGAGGGCGGCGAGGCCGATCGCGAGGGCCATGGCGAAGCCGTAGAAGGAGCGCTCGGAGCCAGAGGTCTCGACGGCGCCAGCGGGGGCGGCGGCGAGGGCGAGCGCGGGGGCGAGGAAGACGAAGAGGAACGAGGCGATCTTGGTGGCGTTGCGCATGGGTCTTTCCTGAGGGACAGGGGAGGTCAGTGGTGCTCTTCGGCGTGCTCGACGGCGAGGCCGATGAAGATAATGGTCAGGAGGGTGAAGACGAGCGTCTGGACGATGGCGACGATGGTGCCGAGGAGGAGGAAGGGCAACGGGACGAAGAGCGGGACCATCAGGGCGACGACGGCGACGACCTTGTGGTCGGCGACGATGTTGCCCGTGAGGCGGAGCGAGAGGGAGACGGGGCGCGCGAGGTGGGTGACGATCTCGAGCGGGAGGAAGAGCGGGAAGAGCCAGGGGAAGCCGCCGATCTTCGGGCCGAGGAAGTGGGCGAAGTAGCCGAGGCCGTTACGCATGACCCCGGCGACGTTGTAGACGAGGAAGACCAGCAGCGCGAAGACGAGGTTGGTCTTCAGCGTGTCGGTCGGCGGGATCATCCCGGGGATCAGGCCCTGGATGTTGCAGACGAAGATGAACAGCGCCAGCGTGCCGGTCAGTGGCAGGAACTTGCGCGCGTCCTTCTCGCCCATGACGTCGGCCGAGAGGTTGAAGACGGCGCCGACGAAGCCGTCGACCATCGCCGCGAGGCCGAAGTTGCGCGGCGGGATCACGCCGCCATCACCCTGGGCCAGGCTCGCGCGGTAGCGGCTCGCGGCGATCAGGATGATGATGAACGCCAGCAGCGCCCCGGCGACGTGGACCAGGGTGAAGTGCGTCGCGCCGAAGATCAGGAAGCTCTTGTCACGGGCGAGGTG
>CAZMML010000363.1:0-4778 GCA_964567335.1 uncultured Nannocystis sp.
GCCGCCACGCCCCCTCGAGGCATCCGGGCCCCGCGTACTTGAACCGATCGGTATGGACCGGCGGCGGCGCTAGCCGGGGAAGGCCAGCACGATCTCCACGACGGACATCGGGTCGCCCTCGCGGATCTGTCCCTCGCCCTGCGGGGCGTCGGCGGCGGGTCGACGATCGTCGTTGGGGAGGGTCTCCTCCGCCGCGCCACAGGGGCGAGGGTCGTCGGCCGGGAGCGCCTCGATCCACGCGGTCACGAGGGTCTCGGGGGCGAACCCGAGGTCGTCCACGGCGCTCTCCCACAGGAGCGCGGGGCCGCCACAGACGACGCCCCAGGCGCGGAGCGACGACACGTCGTCGTAGTCGCGGCGCTCCAGCAGCAGCCCGCGGTGCGTCTCACTGAAGGAGGCGACCACGGCGTCCGGGACCTCCACGGTGATGTCGATATGGTAGCCAGGGTCACACGCGCACGCGAAGGCGGTCGCGGCGGCGAAGGAGAGGCGAAGCCAAGCGTCGGTAAGCATGCTGCTCGAGTTGCCGGCGTGGCATCTCGAATTGCGCCGGCTGCGAATTTCTCGGCGGGCGCGCCCGCGAGCGCACAAGCTGCGCGCGGGGGCTCGCGTGACCTGAGGCCGCGACAGCGCGCGCGGCGCCCTCTGACAGGCGCGTCACGTGCCGCTGCGTCGGGATGCTCGTGGATCCAGGAGGATCGGGGTGGCACGCGAGTTGCTCGGTTGCGGGTATGTTCGCTCGTCTCTCCGTCCTCTCCCTCCTCACCCTCTTGCCCGCGTGCGACTTTGGGAAGTCGGAGCCCGACCCGACGCCCGGGGACGAGCTCGCGGCCGACGCCGGCTGCGACGAGGTGGCCGTCGTGCTCGGCGGGATCGACGAGGAGAGCCCGCTCGGCTTCAGCGCCGCGGAGCTGCTCGGCGTCGCCGCCGGCGCGCACACCAGCCCGATGGAGTGGGGCGCGGGTCTCAGCGAGGGGCCGATCCAGGTCGCGTTCGGCCCCGAGTCGGGCGCCGGGTCGCTCACCGTCGGGGTGAAGTACGCGGGCGGCGAGGTCCGGCACATCACCTCGACGCCGAAGTCGGGTGAGGAGGGCGGGCCGGCCGGGCTCTGCAACGATCGCCTCGAGGTCGACGTCGCGGTCACGGTCGAGAGCGCGGGCGGGGCCTTCGCGGAGAGCTTCACGGCGCCGCTGCGGGCGACGACGCGGGGGATCGGGGAGATCCGGCGGGAGATCGCGGTGGATGACCTGAAGGGCAGCTTCGAGGTGACCAAGCTCGATCCGGCGGACGCCGAGATCGCGCCGATCTACTTCGAGATCGGGATCAGCGGCGCGGGCCTCTACGGCGGGGCGAGCTCGACGGTGAGCATGAGCGACGGCGCCGTGGCGGTCGCCGGCGCCCTGCAGGTGGCGCGCTGGCCCGCGGCGGACTCGCCCTGCGAGCAAGGCGAGGCGGTGGTCGGGGCGGGCGACGCGGTCGCCGGCTTCTCGGCGGAGGACGCGCTGGCCCTGATCGCGGCCCCGAGCGCGTTCGAGCTGACCTGGCAGGGCGAGGCGCCGACGGCGATGACCCTCGCGGTCACCCCGGGCGACGCGGTGTGCGCGGCGATCGAGGGCGACTCGATCGGCGCGCTGCGGATCCCCGCGCAGGCGGCGGTCACCACCGCGGACGGGCGCTGGTCGGGCAGCTTCGCGGTCGAGGTGTGGGCGCAGCCGGCGGCCGACGGGACGCTCGCGGCGGCCCGCGTGCAGAGCTTCGCGCCCTACGCCAGCACGGTGCCGGCCGCCGAGTTCGAGGCGACCTTCGGGCTGAAGGGGGTCGACCTCGCGAGCTTCGACGAAGGCGCGCTCGACTTCTCCGGCGAGTTCGTCCCGAGCGGCGAGGGGGCCAGCGCGACCGGGCAGGTGACGGTGCTCGGGGTGAACGTGGCGATGTGCTCGGACGAGCCGGGGGCGCCCTGCGAGGGCAACGACTACGTCGAGATCGAGAACGCGACCTGGGCCTCGAAGTGAGGCGGGCGATCAGGCGCCGGGGACGGCCTTGCTGAACTCGGCGCGGCCGCTACCGTAGCCCCACTGGAGCGCGCGCTGGACCGCGGGGGAGCGGTCCCAGCCGCGGTCCACGAGGAGGCGCATCGACTCCTGGATCGCGGACTTGAGGAGCGAGGGGCCGTGGACGGCGCGGGCGCAGGCGAGGCGGAAGCGGCGCAGCGCGGCGGCGGCGACGGCGCCGCGGGCCGCGAGCGCGGCGGCGGCGGCCTCGCCGGCGAGCACGCCGGTCTTCAGGGCCTGGAAGATCCCCTCGCCGCTGAGCGGGTCGATCGAGCGGCCGGCATCGCCGCAGACGAGGATCCCCGGGCCGCCCCCGAGGGGCCAGGGGCGGGCGGCGAGCGGGAGGGCCCAGGTGCGGACGGGGCCGGCGGGCTCGGCGGCGGCGAAGCGATCGGGGTGGCGGGCGAGGAAGGCCCGCAGGAGCTCGCGCACGTGGGTGCCGCGGCGCTGGTAGTGGTCGGAGCGCTGATACACGCCGGCGTTGGCGAGGCCCTCCACGGGCGGGAAGAGCCAGCCGTAGCCGCAGGGGAGGTCGCGTTCGAAGTAGTGCTCGGCGCACCCGGGCTCGGCGGGCGCGGCGCCGCGGAGGTAGACGGTGGCGGCGACGGCGAGGCCCGCGCCGCGGGGGTAGGGCACGCCGAGCGCGGTCCAGGCGACCGAGCCGGGGCCGTCGGCGGCGATCACGGCGCGCGCCTGGCCCTCGAAGCCTGGCCCGAGCGCCAGGATCTCCGCGGGGCCGCGGCGCTCGAGCGCGCGGATCGCCTGGCCCTCGATCAGGGGCACGCCGGCGGCGATCATGCGGCGGCGCAGGAGGTCGTCGAGGTCGAGGCGGCCGACGATCCGACCCGGGCGCGCGCCGTAGGAGCGGCGGATCCGGACGCCGTCGGGGAGGATCGCTACGCCGGCGTGGACCACGGCGTGGGGGGCGGCGCCCAGCTCGGGCCCGGCGCCGAGCTCCGCGATCAGGGCGATCGCGGCGTTGGAGAGGGCGTCGCCGCAGGTCTTGGGGCGGGGGAAGGTGGCGCGATCGACGGCGAGGACCCGCAGACCGGCGCGCGCGAGCACGACGCCGGCGGCGGCGCCCGCCGGGCCGGCGCCGACGATCAAGACGTCGCAGGTCTCGCGCCGCACGCCGCGACCTTAGGCCGGGCCGGGGGGCGCGCGCAAGGGCGCGCCTGAGAGAGAGGTGAAAGCGGGCCGGGTCGGGGTACGTTCGGGGCCCGCATGCGCGTCGCCCTCGTCCTGCTGCTCGTCACCGCCTGCGCCGCGAAGTCAGGGGGGGAGGTCGCGCCCGCGGCGGTGTCGGGGCCGTCGGGGCCGGTGTTGCGGGTCGCGGCGCCGCAGGTCGCGACCTGGGGACCGAGCCTGGGCCGGCCCTCGGAGCTCGCGCCGCTGAGCGCGCGGGTGGCGGTCGGCGAGCACGAGGCGCTGGCGATCGAGCGCCTCGACGTGCGGGTCCGGATCGACGGGTTCCGCGCCCGCGTGCTGCTCGACCTCGACTTCACGAACCCGGGCGAGGCGACGCTCGAGGGGACCTTCCAGGTGCGCCTGCCGGACGACGCGGCGCCTTACTTTCTGGCCTTTGGGTCATCCACGAGCGAGCTCGGCGCGCCGCTGACGACGGGCGCCGAGGCCTTCACGCCGGCCGGGATCATGGCCGAGCGCGGCGGCCAGGGGATCGCGCTGAAGGAGGCGCGGGTGCTGCCGCGGGCGGCCGCGGGGCGGGCCTACGAGGCGACGGTGCGGCCAGAGCAGGTGCGGGTGATCGTCGACCCGGCGCTGGCGGAGTGGGGCGGCGCGGGGGTGTTCCATGCGCGGGTCTTCCCGATCACGGCCCGCACCCGCCACCGCGTGACGATCGGCTACGACCAGGATCTCGCGCCGACAGGCGCGGGGCTCGAGCTGCGCCTGCCGCTGCCGCCGGGGATCGCGGCGCGGCGGGTGGCGATCGACGTTCACGCGCCCCGCCCGGAGGCGCTGAGCCTCGAGCCCGCGGCGCCGCTGACCCGCGAGGGGCCGCGGGTGCGCGCCTCGCTGACGGGGCCGGAGGCCGAGGCGATCACGGTGCGGCTGCGCGAGGCCGGGCCGACCTTGCTCCGCGGACAGGACGCCGAGACCGGGCCCTACTTCGCGGCCCGCTTCACGCCGGCGCTGCCGGCGGGGGCGCCGGCGCCGGGGGCGCCGCGGGCGCTGCTGCTGATCGACACCTCGCTGAGCTCGGGGCCCCGCGCGGCGCTGTGGCGGGCGCTGATCGGCGAGATGCTGACGGCGAGCCGCGGCGAGGTGAAGGAGTTCGCCGCGCTCTTCTTCGACGTCGAGGGGCGCTGGTGGCTGCCTCGCTTCGTCGCCAACGACGCGGCGAACGTCGAGGCGCTGCTGGCGGCGCACGCCGAGCTCGCGCCCTGGGGCGCGACGGACCTCGGGGCGGCGCTGGCCGCGGCCGGGGCGCCGGAGTGGGCGCCGCCGGGCGCGTGGGACGTGTTCCTCTTCAGCGACGGCGCGGCGACCTGGGGCGAGGACGATCCGGCGGCGCTGGCCCGGCGGCTGGGCGGGCGCCGGCTGCACGCGTACCGCAGCTACGGGCCCGGGGTCGACCCGCGGGTGCTGGCAGGCCTGGCGCGAGAGACAGGTGGCGGCCTGATCACGGTCGGGGGCGAGGCGGAGGTCCCGGCGGCCGCGCGCGCGCACCGGCAGCGGGCGTGGCGGCTGGTCGAGGCGTCGGTGCCG
>CAZMML010000364.1:0-4775 GCA_964567335.1 uncultured Nannocystis sp.
CGTCCCAGGTCAGGGGCGCGACCCAGCGGGTCCGCTTGAGGGCCTCGCAGGGCATCGTCGCCCCGTCGAGGACCACCGCCGGAAGCGGGGGGGCCTCGGCGAGCGTCGCCGTCGAGATCGCGGCGCCGTCTTGGTCGAGGAGGGTGACCTTCACCTGATCGACGGACAAGCCGTCCGGGTCGCAGTCTCCGGTGAAGTCGCCGCTCGCGAGCTCGTACGCGAGCGAGAAGCCGAAGCCCGCCTCGATCGGGTCGTTGAAGGTGGGGATCGTGACGTCGGCCGAGATCACGTGCGAGAGGAAGGCGGAGGGCGCGAGCGAGAAGGCGGCGACCTCGGCCGGGACCGGGAGCGTCGCGCGGGGCTCGTTCATGAACCCGAGCGCGCTCAGCGAGAGGGTGTAGTCGCCGGGCGCGAGGTCGGCCGAGAAGGTCTGCGAGAGGTCGTTGCAGGGCAGCGGCCGCTGGACCGCGGTCGGACCGGCGAAGTCGACCAGGAAGGAGCGGATGCCGAGGCCCGCGCAGGTGGCGTGCGGGTTGCCGCCGAGGAGGCGCGGCAGGAGCGTGATCTGGACCGCGGCGGTGTCGTTCTTCTCGATGCCGCCGCGAGACCCCCGGCACGAGATGTCGGCGAGGTCGGTCGTGCCGTCGTGGTCGTTGTCGACGCCGTCGTCGCACTCCGGCACGCCGATGATCTTGAAGTCGACCTTCTTGCCCTCGCCGGTCTCGGCGACGACGACCTCCTGGGTGTCGTAGGCGACGATCTCCTGCTCCTCGGGCGGGGTGATGAGGCCGTCGCTGCTGCCGCTGCCGCTGGTGTCGCCGTCGCCGGTGCTCTCGCCGCCGCCTCCGCTCGAGCTGCCGCCCTCGTCGATGGCGTAGAAGGGGTGCCCGAGGCGGCTCAGCGCGGTGACCTGGACGGTGTAGGTGCCGGGGGCGACCTCGGGCCCAGGCGCGAAGGTGTCAGGGTCGTCGAAGTCGGGGGGGAAGCAGGTGAACTCGCGCTCGTCGACGATCGACTCGGCGGCGTCGCGGGTTGTGACGCGGATCTTGACGATCCCGAGCTCGGTGCACTGGTTGACGGCGCGGAGCGCGACGACGCTGCCCTGATCGCGCCCGAGCCGCCAGCGGACCACGAAGCTCGAGTCCTCGGCGCAGGCGCCCGCCTGCATCGCCGTCAAGACGACCAGGGGGCGGATCAGGGGAGAGCGTGACACGTGAGCGGGTCTAACCGTCGCAGCCAGGGTTTTCAAGGTCCACCGCGAGGTGCGCGGGTGAGTCTCCGACGTCCAGGGGGATCTGGCACGCGCGCCCGTCGACGCGGAGATCGAGGAGGTAGGAGCCAGGGTCGAGGTCGGCGACGCGGTGGGCGCCGAGCGGGTCCAGGCAGGGCTGCTCGCTGCCGTCGAGGGGCAGGCCGCGATCGCTGCGGAGGGCCCGGCGATAGAGCGTGGGGAGGGGCTCGCCGTCGGGTTGGAGGTCGCGCTCCGGGTCCGCGTAGCGCAAGGCGAGCGCGAGCCGCTCGCACGCGCCGCCGAGCTCGATCGTGAGGGGTTGGGTCGGGCGCACCAGCTCCAGGTCGACGAGGACCACCGAGCGGCGCCCCAGGTCCACGACCTCGTCCTGCGCGGCGAGGTCCTGGCCCGCGGCGCCGAGGGCGTCGGCGCCGAGCTCGTAGCGGCCGGCCCGGAGGTCGAGGAAGATCTCCGGCGTCTCGCTGGCCCTGGCCTCCGGCGGGGGGTTGCCTGCGGTGCAGGGGAGGCGCTGCGAGGTCGCGCGGCTGGGGTCGGCGGCGTCGCGGAGCGAGAGCTGGATCTCGTCCACGTCCGCGCCAGCGCAGGTCCGCAGGCGCCGCGCGTCGGCGCCGTCCACGCCGTTGGACTCCCGCAGGGACCAGAGGACCTCGACCCCGCCCGCGCCGCCGGCGGGGAGGACGCAGGCGCCGAGGATCAAGGCGAGCAGCTCGGGTCGGGGACGCAACATCCGTCGAGATCCATCAAGGGGCTGCCCTTCTCCTTGGTGCCGAGGCGGAAGCCGGAGAGGACGAAGAGGAAGACCTGGAGGTCGGTGACGAGGCCCGGCTCGACGGCGCGGACGCGCGGCCCGGGCGCGAGGGCGCAGGCGGGGGTGAGCTCGCACGCGCACCCCGTCTCGGGACGAGCGATCAGCGAGACGCGGAGCTCGTACTCGTCGGCGAGGACGGTGCCCCAGCCGCGGGCGGCGTCGCAGTCGAAGGTGAGGCGGGTGGGCTCGCAGGCGGGGTCGCAGCCGCAGGCGGGATCGCAGAGCTCGAGCTGGACGTGGAGCGCGTAGCGGGCCCGGGGCCCCTCAGCGACCATGCGGCCGGTGAAGCCGCAGAGATCGTCCAGGTCGCGGGTCGGGAAGACCGAGGCGCCCGCGGCGTCGACGACCGTCCAATTGAGTTCGATCTCGCCGTGGGTGCGGTCGCAACAGAAGCCGCCGGCCAGCGCGATCCCCAGGGCGACCCGCGGCGCGTGGCGGCGGGGGCGGTCGGGCGCGAGCGCGTGGCGCGGCACGCCGCGGAAGATAGCACGGCCGGCAGGCTCGGCGCCGCCCCCGGCCCGGGGGCGGGCCGCGGTTTGACGGGGCCAGGCGGGGCCGTGTAGCCTGCCGGCGTGCTGCTTCCTCAGGGGCCCCTGCTCGGCGAGATCGACCTCATTCACCTGCTCTTTGGCGCGAAGGGCCTGGTGCTCGTGGTCGCGATCCTCCTGGTCGCGTCGATCTTCACCACGGTCTTCGTGATCCTCTACAAGCTGATCCACATCAGCCAGGCGCAGTCGCAGTCGATCAGCTTCCTCGACCGCTTCTGGGAGAGCAAGCGCCTCGACGACATCTACCGCGTGGCCGAGCAGCTCAAGCACAGCCCGCTCGCGGCGATGTTCCGCGCCGGCTACATCGAGCTCTCGAAGGTGAAGAAGGGCCAGGCCGAGAGCACCGGGTCGATGCACGAGAAGATGGACGGCCTCGAGAACATCGAGCGGGCGCTCGCCCGCGCGAAGGTCAGCGAGACCACGAAGCTCGAGAACCTGATGCCGATGCTGGCGACGATCGGCTCGGCCGCGCCCTTCGTCGGGCTGCTGGGCACGGTGTGGGGCATCATGACCGCCTTCTCGGCGATCGCGGCCTCGGGCTCGGCCGATCTGGCGACGGTGGCCGGCCCGATCGCGGAGGCGCTGGTGGCGACCGCGACCTCGCTGATGAGCGCGATCCCGGCGGTCATGGCGTACAACTACTTCAACCGCCGCATCAAGGTCCTCGGCGCCGAGATGACGACCTTCGGCAGCGACTACACCAACATCATCAAGCGCCACTTCTTCTAAGCGCCATGGCCGACAAGCTCACCGCAGACGCGCTCCAGGGCGAAGGCCCGGTGTCGGCGATCAACGTCACGCCGCTGGTCGACGTCATGCTCTGCCTGCTCATCATCTTCATGGTGTCGACGCCGATGATGGCGCCGAAGCAGCCGATCAAGATCGACCTGCCGAAGGCGAAGGCGCAGCAGATCGCCGAGGACCAATTCCTCAACGCGACGGTGACGATCGACGCCAAGGGGGACGTCTTCTTGGGGACGGTCGCGCTCTCGCGCGAGGCCGACCGGCTCGTGAACGAGCTGAGCAGTAACGCGCGCCTCAAGCAGGACGGTGTCGCCTTCATCCAGGGCGACGCGAATCTCGAGTTCAACCGGATCGTCGATGTGCTCGTTGCTTTGCGCGACGCCGGGGTCAGAAAGGTCGGCTTCCTGACCGACCCGAAGGTCCCGCCCCGGAAGAAGGAATAGGAGCGCGCCGTGTCCGAGCCCGAGATCAAAGTCCGCACCGTGCCGATGCTGCTGTCGCCCTTCGTCGAGATCGGGCGGCAGTTCTTCGACATCGCCCGCAACCCGACGGCGTTCTTCGGCAGCCTCGTCGGCTCGGCGCTGCTGAGCGGCGGCGTGGCCGCGCTGGTCCTCTTCGGGCCGACCTTCGAGATCCCCGACGCCGGCGCGGACGACGAGGAGCTCGAGATGGAGTTCATGCCCGGGGAGCTGGTCCGCCTGGGGCCCAAGCTCGACCCGCAGGACATCCCGGAGAAGATCATCGTCGAGGAGACGCGGGCGGCGGAGACGGCGGCCGAGACCAAGGTGACGACCGACGAGAAGGCCAAGCCGACCACCGAGCCCAAGAAGAAGGAAGAGAAGTCCGACGTCAAGGCGACCGAGAAGCCCGACCCGAACAAGGGCAAGGACGTGAAGGTGTCGGACAAGAACCGCGACTCCAACACGCCCTACAAGGACCTGCCGACGGTCAAGGATCTCCCGGGCGACCCCTTCGGCTCGCCTGACGGCTGGTCGGACACCTTCAAAGAGGGAGATCCCTGGGCGACCGAGGTGATGAAGGTGCTCAACGGGATGCAGGTCGGCACCTTCGGCGCCGAGGGCAAGGACGCCGAGTTCAAGTTCCGCCTCGAGGTCTGCCCGGACGGCAAGCTCGCGCCCCAGCGCAAGGGGAGCACGGGGGATTCGACGCTGGACACCCGGATCGAGTCGGCCATCAAGGGCCTGAAGGTCTCGGTGCCCAAGAACGTCGCCGATCTCCTCAAGGGCAAGTGCAAGAAGATCCAGTACGAGTTCATCTGGCGGGGCAAGGGCCAGGGCCGCGGCTCCGTGAAGTGACCCCCGGGCGCTGACGAGGCCTGCAGGGACCGTCCCGTCGGGCCGGACCGACCCGGGCGTGCGCGAATTTCGGCGCGCCGGGGTGTGCGCAGCGTCGCCTTTTGGGG
>CAZMML010000365.1:0-4767 GCA_964567335.1 uncultured Nannocystis sp.
CCGCAAGCTAGCGCACGATGCCCCCGAGGGCATCGGGCGGTGCCGGTGCGCGCCCGCGACCCGGGCTTGGGGGTCGGCTGGTCCAACCAGCCCCGCTGGCGCCTCCCGCGGACGCGGGCGCCCGAGTGCCCGCGCGGCTACGCCGGTCCGCGTGCCTTGGTTCAAGTCCAAAACGCCAGGTGCGTCGAGACAGGTCCCCAAGACCACGTGAAGGATCCCCCGACCGCGCCCGCCCCCCGCCGGCCCGAGGCGATCGCCCGCCCGACCGCGCCCCTGCGGCCCACGCCCTCCCTCGAGCCGACGCCCGCGCTGCGGCCGGCGAGGCCCGCGCCGCTCCCCTCGCCGGACGCGACCGCGCTCATGGCGATGGGCCCCGCCGCCTGCCTCGATCACCTCCGCGGGCGCGACGTCCCCTTCGTCTCGCTCCCCGCGGACGAGGCGCCGGAGGTGGCGATCCCGGTGCGGCTCACGGGTCCGGTCGCGGGGGTCCGCTTCACGATCCCCTGGTCGAGCGACGAGCGGCGCGATCACCACGCGATCTGGGACTGTCGCCTCGTCGCTGCGCTCGCCCCGCTCGCCGAGTGGCTTTTCGCCCGCGGCGTCGTCGAGGTGCAGTATTTTTCCGCCCTGCGCCGCGGCAAGCTGGTGCAGCAGCGGCCGCGGAGCCAGCACAATATCGGCCTGGCGCTCGACCTTTACGCGCTCCGCATGGCGGGCGGAGATCCTGCGCCGGTCGAGGAGGCATTTCCGCGGCGCGTCCTGCGAGGATGCCCCCACGAGGAACCGGGCGACGGCCTCGCCGACCTCTACCTCGGGCTCGTGTGCGAGGCCCACGAGCGCGGGCTCGTGCACACGCTCCTCACGCCTGACTACGATCGGGAACACAAGAACCACCTCCACCTCGACCTCAAGGCCGGTCAGTCCGGCTCGCAGGCCCCCTACACCAGCTTCTACGGCCTCTAGCGGCGCGGCCTCGACCGGGGCCAAAGCGAGCCCGGGGCGCCATGGTGCCTTGCCGCACAAACCGTTACACTCCCGACCAGCCGCGAAAGATGCCGCCCAGCCCTCCCAACCGCCGCCCCGCCAACGCCTCGCTCAGCAAGAGCGAGATGGCAACTGCGAGCGCCTCGTCGTCCTCGACCCTCGAGGTCGCCTTCAACGACGACGTCGGCCGCACGATCGCCGGGCGCTACCAGATCCTCGGCGTGATCGGCGAGGGCGGCATGGGCGTCGTCTACGAGGCCCACGACATCCAGGTCGATCGCAAGGTCGCGATCAAGCTGGTCCGGCGCGAGTGCCTCACGGACAGCAAGTTCGTGATCCGCTTCCGCCGCGAGCTCGAGGTCACCGCGCAGCTCCGGCACCCCTCCACCATCCGGGTCTACGAGCACGGCGAGTGCGACGACGGCCGGCCCTACATGGTGATGGAGCTGCTCACCGGCCAGAGCCTGTGCGAGCGGCTCGAGCAGGGCAAGATCCCCGAGCTGCAGGCGCTCCAGTTCGCCAAGCAGATCGCCGAGAGCCTCAGCGAGGCCCACGAGCACGGGATCTTCCACCGCGACCTCAAGCCCGACAACATCTTCATCGAGACCGTCGGCGTCAGCACCGTGATCAAGGTGCTCGACTTCGGGATCGCGGGCGGCGTCGACGCCATGCGCCTCACGCGGGCGGGCGAGGTCTTCGGCACGCCGCAGTACATGTCGCCCGAGCAGTGCAACGGCCAGGACCTCGACCACCGCACCGACGTCTACTCGCTCGGCTGCATCCTCTACGAGATGCTGGAGGGCAAGCCGCCCTTCTCCGCCGAGAGCCCGATGGCGACGATGCTCAAGCACGTCCGGGCCAAGGTCCCCACTCCGCGTCACGCCTCGCCCGTCACCGCCAAGCTCCTCTCGCTCGCCCTGCGGAAGGACCGCACCAAGCGGATCCAGACCGCCGGCCGCTTCGCCGAGCTGATCGGTCAGGCGATCGGGGCCGTCCGCGCCGCCGAGGAGGGCCGCGTCGTGCACGTGCCCGAGCTCAGCCAGGCGCACCACACCGGCCCCTTCGCGAGCGTCAGCAGCTCGCGCCCGATCGCCCCGATCGGCCTGCCTCAGGCCCCCCTCGGCGCCGGCCCGGCCCCGAACCGCAACCTCTTTATCGCCGTCGGCATCGGCGCCGCGGCCCTGGTCCTGATCGGCGCCATCCTCTTCGCCGGCGGCGAGGGCCCGCCCGAGACCCCCCCGGAGGTCGAAGGCCCGGCCAAGAACGGCGCCGTCATCAGCCCCGAGGGGCTGCCGAAGAACCGCGCGCTGATCAAGGCCAACATCGAGGGCGCCACCGTGTCCCTCGACGGCGTCGTGCAGTGCCGCACCCCCTGCGAGATCATGGTCCCGGTCGGCGACAACCGCCCCCACGAGATCCGCCTCTCGAAGGAGGGTCACATCGACGTCATCCAGAACTGGCGGCCCCTCACGGTCACCGACCAGCTCCCGCCCTTCGGCGACCTGCGCCCGCTCCAGTCGACCATCGAGGTCCGTCCCAAGAAGCGCTGACGCGGCCGGGTCGCCGAGGGCTTGTGCCTCCCGCGCGGCTTTGTCAAGCTTGCGCTCCCCATGGCCCAGCAAGACGAAGACGATTTCGCGGCGATGTTCGAGGCGCAGGGCGCCCAAACCAAGGCCCGCCTGAGCAAGCGCGTCCGCCCAGGTTCGCCAGTCGACGGCGTCGTGGTCGAGATCGGCGCCGAGAGCGTCTTCCTCGACATCGGCGCGAAGACCGAGGGCCGCCTCCCGCGCGAGCAGGTCCTCGACAAGAGCGGCGCGCTCACGGTCAAGGTCGGCGACAAGCTGCGCGCCACCGTCTCCGCCGTGTCCTCGGGAGGGATCGAGCTCGTGGTCGCGATCGGCCGCGGGGGTGTCGACACCCAGTCGCTGGAGCTCGCGCAGCAGGGCGGCCTCCCCGTCGAGGGCACCGTCACGAAGGCCGTCAAGGCCGGGCTCGAGGTCGAGTTCGGCAGCGTCCGCGCCTTCTGCCCCGCCTCGCAGGTCGACCTCGGCTTCGCCCAGGACCTCGAGCGCTTCGTCGGCACCAAGCACTTCTTCAAGGTGCTCGAGATCCGCGACGGCGGGCGCTCGGTCATCGTCTCGCGCAAGGCTGTCCTCAAGGACGAGCGCGAGAACCAGGCCAAGGCGGTCCGCGAGCGGCTCGTCGTCGGCCTCGAGCTCGAGGGGATCGTCCAGACGATCCAGCCCTACGGCGCCTTCGTCGACCTCGGCGGGATCGAGGGGCTGGTCCACATCTCCGAGCTCGGCCACGGCCGCGTCGACAAGATCGGCGACGTGATCAAGGTCGGCGAGGCCGTCAAGGTCCGGGTCCTCGCCCTCGAGCCCCGCGGCACCGGCCCGAACGACCTCAAGATCAGCCTCTCGATGAAGTCCGCCGACCAGCCGGAGACGCCGGCCCCCGCGGCCGAGACGATCCACCACGGCAAGGTCTCTCAGGTCACCAACTTCGGCATCTTCGTCGACACCCCGATCGGCCGCGGCCTCGTGCCGACCAGCGAGCTCGGCCTGCCGCCGAACGCCGATCCGAAGCGCGCCTTCCCGGTCGGCAAGGAGGTCGACGTGGTGGTCCTCGGCCGCGGCGGCGATCCGAACAAGCTCCGCTTCAGCATCCAGGGCGTCGCCGCCGCCGAAGAGCGCAGCGCCTACAAGACCTTCGCCCAGGAGTCCAAGCGCAGCTCGAACAAGGGCCTCGGCAGCCTCGGCGACCTTCTGCAGGGGATCAAGGACAAGGTCCCCGAGGGCAAGGCGCCCCGCGCCCCCGCCAAGGAGACCGCCGCGGCGAACCCGCCCGCGAGGCGCCGGGTCTAGCGCCCAGGGGCGCCGCAGGTCCGGCGAGGTGCCAGCGCGCCTCGCCGCGACTTCTTGCGTGGACAGGGATCGTGGAGCCCGACGCTCGCTCGCGGCGGAGTACGTCCCTTCAGCGGCACGACTCGGTGAGCGCCGTCTTGACCTTGGAGCCTGGCCGCTTGGCCAGGATCTGATCCACCTTGGTCTTCGCCTCCGACGCTCGCCCCATCCCGCAGAGCGCCCGGATCCTCCGCTCGTCGAACTTGTCGACGAGCTGGCCGCCGGGCATCTCCTTGTCGTGTTGATCGATGTACGCCAGCGCCTGGGCCCAATTCTTGGCCTTCAGCGCCTTGTCGATCTCGCTCAGATACTGCAGCTCGAGGATCACACGCCCAGGGTCGGCCTGCTCCGCCTTCTCGCGCCGCTTCGCCAGCGCGTCGTCCTCGGTCTTGCTCGATCCGCCCGGATCGCTCTTGCCGGAACCACCGCCGGAACCACCGCCGGAACCACCGCCGGAACCACCGCCGGAACCACCGCCGTCCTTGGTCCCGTCGTTCCCCTTCCCCTTACCGCCCTTGCCACCCTTCTCCGCCTTCGGCGTCGGCGGCGGCGGTTCGGGTCCCATGGGGAGCGGCTCCTCCGGCACCGGCTCGGGCACCGGCGGCGGCGCCTCGATCACCACGGGCTCCTCCACCACCGGCTCCGGCTCGGGCTCGGTGGTGAAGTGGCGATACGCGAGGAACCCCCCGCCCCCCGCGACACCGAGGACGAGCAAGCTGACGAAGATCAGCGCCAGCGGACGCCCGACCATCCGCGCCGGCGGTTCGACCAGATCGGCCGCCGGTACCTCGAGGTTCGCCACGATCGATCGCGGCGGCGGGCGGTGCGGAGTCGGCGGCGGCGCCGGCGGATGTCCGGCCGGTCCGATCGGCCCTCC
>CAZMML010000366.1:0-4766 GCA_964567335.1 uncultured Nannocystis sp.
GTGCAATGGGCAAAGCGAACCGCCTCGGCTGCACAGCTCGGGCGCCTCGCGGAGCAGCAGACCGAACTCGGCGACCGCGGCGGAGAAGCGGAAGTCGTCGGAGGTCGCGGACAGCGCCTGCGCGCCGGGGTCACGGACCACGCGGGCGAGCTCCGGTCGGGCCGCGCCCGCGGGGGTCTTGCTGCGGAGCTTGAGCGTGAAGAGCTCGCCCTCGCGGTCCTGCACCGGGCGCGCGCCCTGATAGCGCAGCTCCAGGGCGTCGCCCTCGGTCTTCGCCGCGCGCGCGGTGATCTCGAAGAGGGCGGTGACGGCGTGGCCGGCGCCGACCTCGCCCGCGTCCTTGGTGTCGTCCTTGAAGTCGCGGTCGTGGAGCTGACGGTTGTCGTAGCCGATCTGGCGGTAGGACGCGACGCGGGCGGGGTTCCACTCGACCTGCAGCTTGACGTCGCGGGCGACGGTGACGAGCGTCCCGCTCGCCTCGCGCACGAGCACCTTGTGCGCCTCTTCGAGGCTGTCGAGGTAGGCGTAGTTGCCGTCGCCCTTGTCGGCGAGGCCCTCCATGAGCTCGTCGTTGAGGTTGTCGGTGCCCAGGCCGAGGACCGTCAGCGCGACCCCCGTCTTGCGCTTCTCCTCGATCAGGCGGGTCAGGCTGCCGACGTCGCTGACGCCGACGTTGAAGTCGCCGTCGGTCGCCAGGATCACGCGGTTGATGGCGCCCTTGGCGAAGTTCTGCTCGGCGAGCGCATAGGCGAGGCGGATCCCCTCGCCGCCCGCGGTCGAGCCGCCGGCCGAGAGGCGATCGAGCGCGGCGCGGATCGTCTTGCGCTGGTCGCCCGTGGTCGGCGGCAGCACCACCCCTGCGGCGCCCGCGTAGACGACCATCGCCACCCGGTCTTGCGGGCGGAGGTCGTCGACCAGGCGCCCGAGCGCGCGCTGGAGCAGCGGCAGCTTGTTCGGCTCGCCCATCGAGCCGGAGACGTCGACGAGGAACACCAGGTTGCGCGCGGGCACCTCGGCGGCGGGGAGCGCCCGCGTCTGCACGCCGACGTGGACGAGCCGGTTCGCCGGGTTCCAGGGGCAGGGGCCGACCTCGGTGACCACCGCGAAGGTCTCGCCCGCGCCCGGCTGCGGGTAGTCGTAGTCGAAGTAGTTGATCAGCTCCTCGATCCGCACCGCGTCCGGCGGCGGGAGCTGGCCGCCGTCGAGGAAGCGGCGCACGTTGCTGTAGGAGGCCGTGTCGACGTCGGCCGCGAAGGTGGCGACCGGGTCGTCGGCGACGCGCACGAAGGGGTTGTCGGCGGCGCGGGCGTAGGCCTCGGTGTTGCCGGCGCGCGAGGGTGCGAGGACCTGCGGGCCCGCGGAGCCGCCGGCGAGCGGGGGACGCAGCGCGACCGGGGCCCCGCTGCGTCCCCCGCCGAAGTGCACGCCCTTGATCGTCCCCGTGAACTTGGCGAGTTGGCTCGGGACACGGTCCGGGCAGCCGTCTTCGTCCTGGTAGCCGTTGCGCGTCTCGGCCTCGGTCGGGCACTTGTCGTCGGGGTCGAGGATCCCGTCGCCTTCGGCGTCAGGGATCGGGCAACCGTCGGGCTCGACCCCCGGGTCGTCGGCGCACCTGTCGACGGCGTCGAGGAAGCCGTCACCGTCACGATCGGCCGCGGCGGCCTGCGCGGGGGCCTGCGCGGCGACGGGCGCGGGCGCGCGGACGAGCTCGCGCGCGACCTCCCGGGGCCCATGGACGCAGGCGCCAGGGAGGACGAGGGTCAGCAGCAGCGGGAGGGTGGCGAGGCGGTGGGTCATGGCCGCCTTGAAGTACCGACCTCCGGCGAGTCGATCGGTCCTCCTCGCCGATCGAGGCGTGAGCGGAGACGCGCGCGACGGGGCCTCGAGCGCGTGGTCAGCGCCCGGCAGCCGGACCGCCGCGCGCAGGCGTGGCCGCGGGGGTCGCGGGTTCCAGGACCTCGGCGCTCTCGATGCGATCGAGCCGGAATTGCCGGGCGGCGCCGAGATCGAGGTCCTCGCAGTTGATCAGCGTCTCGCCACGTTCCATGACGATCGCGCGGAGCCGGACGCGCCGCTCGCTCGGGCCGCGGGTCCCGGAGTAACGGATCCGCAGGTCTCGACCCGCGAACCACGCCTCTTCGATCGCGGCGCGGACCGCGGGCGGGGAGGGGGGCGCTGGTACACCGACGTACTGCAGCGATTCCAGGCGGAGGAGCAGCTCGCGCTGGGCCGAGCGCGAGAGCGCCGCCTTCACCTTGTCGATCGCCGACTCAAGGGTCCGGGTGAAGGGAAGGACCCGCATCTGCGCGAGCCATCGCCCCGCCGAGATCAGCAGCGCCGCCTCGCGGGGGTTGAAGTTGACGGGTGGCATCGAATAGTCCCGCTCCAGGGCGTATCCGCCGCCGCGCCCGCGCTCGGCGACCAGCGGGAGCTCGGCGACGCGGAGGCTGTCGAGGTCGCGATAGATCGTCCGCAGCGTGACGCCGAAGCGCTCGGCCAGCGCGCTGGCGGTGATCCCCGTCCGGCTGGCCCGGAGGTGCTCGGCGATGGCGAAGAGGCGTTCCGCGCGGCGCATGACAAAAGCTGACATATAGATGACAACGTGTCGAGGTATGTCCGCGGCATGTCCACCACGAACACGTCCACGCGGCCCGTCCTGATCCTCTGCGAGCTCGAGCGCCCGCCGCTGCCGCGGCACGAGAGCTACTCGCCCTTCTGTCTCAAGGTCCACCGGGCGCTGAAGGCGGCCGGCCTGGCGTACACCTCGCGCCACGCCGATCGCCCGTCAGCGCACCGCGGCGTCAACCCGGCCGGCCAGGTGCCCGTGCTGCTCATCGATGGGGAGGCCGTGGCTGACTCGACGGAGATCCTGCGCCGGCTCGCCCGACTCACGCCGACGCCGAGCTGGGCCGCGCACCCGCCGGCGCAGCTCGCCGAGGCGATGCTGTGGGAGGAGCTCGCGGACTCCGTGCTGAATGGGTTCGTGGTGGCGGCGCGCTGGGCCGACCCCCGCAACTGGCCGCAGGTCCGCGCGGCCTACTTCTCGCGCATGCCGCGCGTGCTCGCGGCCGTGCTCCCGGGGCTCCTGCGACGCAAGGTGCTCGCGGGTCTACATGCGCGCGACGTCTGGCGCGCAGGTCCGGAGGCGTGCTGGCGCCGCTACACCGACCTGCTCGACAGCCTCGAGCTGCGCGCGCCGGCGGACGGCTTCTGGCTCGGCGGAGGGCTCAGCGCCGCCGACATCGGGCTCTTCGCGCAGCTCCACAGCCTGCGCGCGCCGCTGACGCCGTGGCAGGCGGAGCAGATCGACGCGCGCCCGCGTCTGCGCGCGTGGCTCGAGCGCGTCGACGCGGCGACGTGGTCGGCGTGAAGCGAGCGCGGACGGCCCGTCGACGACCCTTGGTCGGCGGTCACGCGGCTGCGTCCGAAGATCCCACGACGGGTGGCGGAACCAGCACGGAGCGAGCAGCGGCTCGTGCAGGGTGCCCGCGACGCCGGACGAGGCGGGGGCGGGCGACCCTCGCCTCGCGGTCGAAGTGTGGGTATGGTCGCGACATGAGCGCTCCAGCGATCCTTCGAGCCGCCGCCCTCGCGGGCGTCCTCGCGGCGTGCGGCGAGGGCGGGGGACGGGTCAGCGACTCGGCCGCCGCGACCTCCGTGACCACGAACCCGACCCACGGCACGACGATGAGCACGGGCTCCGAGGGGAGCTCTGGGACGTCTTCCACCTCCGGCAGCCCGACCGAGGGCACGAGCACGAGCGGCCCGCTGACGGCGACGAGCACCGGTGAGGGCACCTCGACGAGCACGACCGACGAAGGCACGACGACGACGACGACGACGACGACCTCGTCCTCCTCGACGAGCGGCGGCCCCGAGGGCTGCAAGCAGGTCGACTTCCTCTTCGTGATCGACAACTCCGTGTCGATGGAGAACGAGCAGGCCGCGCTCGCCGCCGCCTTCCCGGAGTTCATCAACACGATCAAGAACACCCTGCCGACGAGCGACTATCACATCATGGTCGTCGACACCGACGACACCGGCCGCTGCAGCCCGACGATGTGCACGCATCAGACCTGCCAGGAGGCGAACAAGTACGCGTGCATGAAAATCTTCAGCGCCTGCGACGTGACCCGCGGCGCGGGGGTGGTCCACCCGGCGGGGGCCTTCGCCAGCAACATGCCCTGCGACTTCGAGCCGGGGAAGCGCTACCTCCTCGCGAGCGACCCAATGCTGACGACCAACTTCCAGTGCGCGGCGCACGTCGGCACCGCCGGCAACCCCTCGGAGCGGCCGATGGACGGGATGGTCGAGGCGCTCTCCCCGGCGCTGCTCGCCCCTGGGGGCTGCAACGAGGGCTTCCTGCGCGACGGGGCGATCCTGGTGGTCACCTTCATCAGCGACGACTCCAACGTCGAGGACCAGAACACGGCGCAGCAGACCTACGACGCCCTGGTCGCGGCGAAGGGCGGCGACGCCGACCGGATCGTGATGCTCGGCTTGATCCCGGGCAACGGCTGCGGCGCCGGCGGCAAGCACTGGGCCGACATGATCGCGCTCTTCGGCGCGCAGGGGATCCAGGGCTCGGTGTGCAGCATGGAGTACAACACCTTCTTCCAGGACGCCGTGTCGACGATCCTCGACGCGTGCGTGATCAACCCCGGGTGAGCGAAAAAGTCAGAGGCCCGCGGCGACGCCGCGGGCCTCTGGAGTGTCGGGGCGAGAGGATTTGAACCTCCGACTCCCTGGTCCCGAACCAGGTGCGC
>CAZMML010000367.1:0-1153 GCA_964567335.1 uncultured Nannocystis sp.
CGACGAGCGTGCCGCCGCCGATCGTGCAGCCGTGGACCACCGCTCGGTGGCCGATCACGACCTCCTCGGCGATGAAAGTGCCGTCACGGTCACCGAGGTGGAGCACCGCGCCGTCCTGGACGTTGCTGCGCTCGCGGATCTCGATGCAGTTCACGTCGCCGCGGAGGACGCAGCCGTACCAGACGCTCACCTCGTCGCCGAGGCGCACGTCGCCGATCACGGCCGCGCCAGCGGCGATCCGCACGCGCTCGCCGACGACGGGCGCGCGGTCGAGATAGCGCTCGATCACCGCGCCCGGGAAGCGGCGCCGGAGCGCAGATACAAGGGTCTCCGCCGCCTCGGCGGCCGGGTGCGGCCCGGCCACCAGCGCGACGGAATCCACGACGGTTCGCGAGACCATGGCACGCCGAGTGTACCGGGACCACTCGAGGGCTTGCCATCCCGGCCGCCGATCGCGTAGAAAAGCGCCGTGGCCGCATCGTCGACGCGCTCCAAAACAACTCCGAAGAAGGTCTCCAAGGCCAAGACCGCCAAGGCAGCCGCCGGGAAGAGCAAGGCCCCCGCGGCCAAGGCCCCCGCGACCAAGAAGGTCGCCAAGAAGGCCGCGGCCAAGAAGACCCCCGCCGACAAGGCCCCCGCGAAGAAAGTCGCCAAGGTCGCCGCCGCCGAGGCCCCCGCGAAGAAGGTCTCGCGCGCCAAGGCCGAGGTCGAGGCCGAGCCCAAGGCCGCCAAGAAGCCGGCGAAGGCCGCGTCCCCGGCCCCTGTCGAGGCCCCGGCGCCCCGGAAGCCCGTGCGCGTCGCGGAGGATTCCGAGCCCGCCCCGGCGACGGCGCCGCCGCCCCCGCCCGCCGCCGCCACCCCCACGGAGCCGCCGGTGCCGCGCAAGAAGAGCGTCCTGGAGATCGCCGAGGAGGACGATGATTTCGGCGACGAGCCGCCGCGGCCCTCGCTGGAGAACCTCGGCGAACTGCTCGATCGGATCCACCAGATCGCCCAGTTCGGCAGCGAGACCGCCGTCCGCGAGGAGCTCCCGCCCCTCGTCGAGCTGCTCGAGCAGATCGACGACCCCGCGGTCCTGCCCCGCCTGCTCGACCTGCTCGAGGACCACGACCCGCACGGCGTCTACTGGAACGTCCTCTACGTGCTCGAGAAG
>CAZMML010000367.1:1163-4749 GCA_964567335.1 uncultured Nannocystis sp.
AGTTCGACGTGTACCTCCGCGTCCTCCTGGACGGCGTCGCCGCGCTCTATCACCGCGCCCCGGAGTGGGCGTACACCTGCGTGATCCGGATCCTGCGCACGCGCGGCGACGAGGACGACTGCACCGTGGCCTTCGAGCAGCTCATCTCCGCCGGCCCGGCCGACACCCGCGCCCTCATGGTGCGGATCCTCCGCGAGCTCTCGGCCCACCCGGACACCGACGAGGATCAGCGGCAGAACATCGCGCGGACGATCACCGCGATCGGCGGGGACGCCGCCTCCCCCGCGCCCGAGGCCGCGAGCTGATATGGGAGCGCCTCCGGCGCTGGGGGTCGCTCCGCTCGACCCCGAGCAGTGCACGGTCCGCGTCCGCGAGGAAGATCTCCCGGAGGCCTCCGTCCCCGCCTCGGAGGACCTTCGGCTCGCCCCGCAGCACCGGGCCGTCGCCGCGCTCCGCCGGGGGCTCGCGGAGCGGGCCCCCGGCTACAACGTCGCCGTCGTCGGCCGCCGCGGCACCGGCCGCACCTTCACCGCCATCGCGCTCGCCCGCGAGGAGGCGCAGCGGCGGCCCTCGCCGCGGGACCTGGTCCTGCTGACCAACCCGCGCTGGCCGCTCGAACCGGTACCGGCGTTCCTGCCCGCAGGGACAGGTCCAGCCTTCGTCCGCGCGATGGAGGAGCTCCACGCCCGCCTCGAGGCGGCGATCCACGAGGTCCTCGAGGGCCGCGCCCGCCAGCGCCTCCAGCTCGAGGCTCACCGCGAGCAGAGCGCCGGCGAGCGCAAGATCCACGAGCAGCTCCGCGGCGTCGCCGCCGAGTACGGGCTCGGGCTGGTCGCTGGCGACGACGGCTTCGACTTCGTCCCGCTGGACGAGCTCGGCGACGAGCCCGGCGGATCGGGACCCGCGGTCGCCGCGACCGCGGGCGTCGAGGCCGCAGAGGCCGCGGGCGCAGGGACGGACGAGGCCGACGAGGCCGTCGACGCCGATGAGACCGCCGCGACGGGCGACGACGACGAGGCCCGCGCCTCGCGCCAGGTGATCGACGCGCTCGAGGCGCTGCGGCCGCACGTCGAGGAGACCCAGCGCCAGCTCGCCCTGCTCGAAGCCGAGACCCAGGCGAACCTCCTCCAGCGCCAGCGCGCCGCGCTCCGCCGCGAGATCGCCGCCTGCTTCGACGCGGTCTCGCCGAAGGCGCTGCCGACCGAGCAGGTCCGCGAGACCCTCGCGCGCCTGCACGAGCACCTGCAGCAGGTCTATCACACCGAGGAGGGGCACCGCCTCCCGCTGACGAACGCGCCGCTGCCTTCTGGCTTGGTGGTCCCGACCTTGCTCGTGACCAGCAAGGAGGGCGACATGGCGCCGATCATCCACGCCCAGAACGTCACGCTCTCCGGGCTCTTCGGGCGCGTCGCGGCCGGCTCGAACGAGAGCCGCTACCCCGAGCCGGGCACGATCCTCGCCGGCGACCTGCACCGCGCGTGCGGCGGCTTCCTGGTGATCGACGCCGAGGCGCTCGTCAAGCGCGAGGCGGTCTACGAGCACCTCAAGGCCTGCCTGCTCGCGCGGGCGATCCAGCCGCACGAGGGCGAGGAGGGGCCGACCCTGCGGATCCAGCCGGTCGAGCTCGACGTCAAGGTCGTGCTGGTCGCCGACCCTGACCTGATCCACCAGCTCCAGGAGCTCGACCCCGAGTTCAACCGGCTCTTCAAGATCCGCGCCGACTTCGAGGACGACATGTCCTTCGAGGAAGGCCGCCGGGTCTACCCCGGCGTCGCCGCGTGGCTGGCCGCGAACCGCGGGCTGCGCCGCTGCTCCCGCGGCGCCGTCGCTTTCTTGATGCACTACGGCGCGCGCCTCGCCGAGGACCAGAACCGCCTCACCTGCAACCTCGGTCAGCTCAGCGACCTCATCACCGAGGCGACCTCGCTCGTCAGCGGCGAGCCGAGCCGCGAGCTCACCGAGGCGCAGCTCAAGGCCGCCCTGCAGCGGATCCGCGACCGCCAGGGCCAGCTCCGCGACCGCCTGCTCGACATGCACCGCTACGGCCTGATCCGGGTCGAGGTCGCCGGCGCCAGCGTCGGCCAGATCAACGGCCTCGCGGTCGTCTCCGACGGCTTCCAGTCGGTGGGCCGCCCCTGCCGGGTCACCGCGGTCACCTACGCCGGCTCCCACGGCCCCCTCAACATCGAGCGCGAGGTCGAGATGTCGGGGCCGATCCACAGCAAGGGCGTCCTGATCCTCAGCGGCTACCTCAACGACCGCTTCGCCCGCGACTTCCCGCTCAGCTTCGGCGCGTCCGTCGTGTTCGAGCAGACCTACACCCCGATCGAGGGCGACAGCGCCTCCACCGCCGAGCTCTTCGCGCTGCTCTCGAGCCTCTCGGGCCTGCCCGCGCGCCAGGACGTCGGCGTCACCGGCAGCGTCGACCAGCGCGGCCGGGTCCTCCCGGTCGGCGGGATCTGCGAGAAGATCGAGGGCTTCTTCGAGGTCTGCCGCGCCCACGGCCTCACCGGCACCCAGGGCGTCGTGATCCCCGAGAGCAACGTCCGCAACCTCGTCCTCCGCGACGACGTCCTGCAGGCGATCGCCGACCGGCAGTTCTTCATCTGGCCGATCAGCACCGTCGAGGAGGGCGTCGAGCTCCTGCTGGGCGCCCCGGCCGGGGCCGCCCGCCCCAACGACGAGGCCGAGCTCCTGTACCCCGAGGGCTCTGTGTACGGGCGGATCGAGCGCCGCCTCGCCCGCCTGCGCCGCCTCGCCGCCCCGGCCCGAGCGACCTGACCTATCGCTCAGGTCGCCTGAGACATGCCCCGAAGCACCTCGGCCACGACCCCCGCCTCGAGCGCCGCGAGCTCCCCCCCGAGCTCGACCTGACAGCCGCCGGCCCAGATCCGCGTGCGGTGGCCCGGGAAGGCCGCGAGCGCCTGCAGCAGCGCCTCCGGGACCCGCTCGAGGCGGCGCGCGTCGCCCCGCACCGCGTGGCCCGGGAGCGACGGGTGCGCCTCGCTCGTCGAGGCCCCCGGTCGGAGCTCGAGCTCGGGCGCCCCGCGGCCGAGCACCCCGGCCTGCAGCGTCACCCGCCAGCCGCGGCGCTCCTGCTTCGCCCGCAGCTCGATCGAGGTCCCCTCGAGCTCGCCGCGCAGCGCGACCACGGCGCCGCGCTCCTGCTCGAGCACGACCGGCGCCGGCAGCCCGAGCCGCTGCGCGACCTCGGCGACGATCGCCTCGACCGGCCGCGGCGGCTGGGTCGCCCGCGGCGCCGGCGGCTGGCCGTGGGTCAGCGTGTCGATCATCAGCAGCAGGCCCGCGCCGCACATCAGCACGAGCTGCGGGTTCGTGAGCCCGAGCCCGGCCGCGATCAGCAGCACGAGGCAGAGGCCGCGCAGGTGGTCGCGCCGCGAGAGCACCATGGCGAACGCCGACGCGAACACCAGGAAGAGCGCGAGCATCGCCGAGATCACCGCCCACGCGGGCAGGTACGCCGGGTAGGGCGGATCGAAGCCGAGCAGCGAGCGCGCCAGCCCGCCGAGCGGCGCCTCGAGGTCCCCGAAGCGGCGCGTGTAGGCGCGATGGAGGCCGGCGCATG
>CAZMML010000368.1:0-4545 GCA_964567335.1 uncultured Nannocystis sp.
GGGGGGGGGGGCCCTCCCCCCTCCCCCCCCGCGGCCCCCCCCCCCGCGCCCGCCGGGGGGGGGGGGGGGCGGGGGGGGGGGGGGCCCCCCCCGCCCCCCCCGCCGGCCTCGGCCACACCTGCGCGATCCGCCGCAGCGGCGTCGCCTGCTGGGGCGCGAGCTTCGGCAAGTCGCCCGTCGAGATCGCCGGCACCAGCGACGCCGCCGCCCTCAGCGCGGGCGAGGCCCACACCTGCGCGCGCACCGGCGAGGGCGGCGTCCGCTGCTGGGGCGACAACGCCAGCGGCCAGCTCGGCGACGGCACCCTCGAGGATCGCAAGGCAGCGACCGCGGTCCTCGGCCTCGGCGGCGCCTCTTCCGTCGCCGCCGGCGCCGACCACACCTGCGCCTCCCTGCGCGGCGGCAGCGTCGTCTGCTGGGGCAGCAACGCCGACAGCGCCCTCGGCAACGGCAGCGAGGGCAGCTCCGACGAGGGCGGCCTCGTCTCCGTCCGCGACCTCAACAGCGTCACCGACCTCGCCGCCGGCGAGGCCTTCACGTGCGCCCTCTCGGAGGGCGACGTCATGTGCTGGGGCGCTGGCACCGGCGGTCAGCTCGGCGACGGCACCCTCGCCGACCGCGGCCGCGCCGCCCCCGTGCAGGGCCTCGACGACGCCGTCCAGGTCGCCGCCGGTCGCAACCACGCCTGCGCCCGCCGCCGCTCGGGCGCCGTCGCCTGCTGGGGGCAGGGCGGCCGTGGTCAGCTCGGCGACGGCGCCAAGCAGGCCCGCCCGCGGCCGGTCGCGGTCGTCGGCCTCACGGACGCCGTCCTCCTCGCCGCCGGCCACGACCACACCTGCGCCTTTCGCAAGGCCGGCGGCGTCGTCTGCTGGGGCCGCGCCGCCGAGGGGCAGGTCAGCCCCGGTCGCGCCGACGACGCCGATCGCCCCGTCCCGGTCGCCGGCAACCTCGGCGGCACCATCCAGCTCTCGCTCGGCGAGCTCCACAGCTGCGCGCTGCAGGCGAGCCGTCAGGTGCTCTGTTGGGGCCGCAACCAGTGGGGCCAGCTCGGCAACCTCGAGGGCGTCGGCACCCAGAAGGGCCAGGCCGTCGTCCCGGTGATGAAGCTCGACCCCGCCGTCGAGATCGCCGCCGGCGCCCTGCACACCTGCGCCCGCACCGCCGCCAACGACGTCTTCTGTTGGGGCAACACCGACGAGGGCCAGCTCGGCGCCGGCATCACGATCGCCTCCGTCGCCCGCGTCCGCGTCAGGGACATGAAGAACACCACCACCGTCGGCTCCGGCGACGCCCACACCTGCGCCGCCGGTCCCGGAGGACAGGTCTACTGCTGGGGCCGCGGCCAGAGCGGCCAGCTCGGCGACCGCGGCACCCAGCTCTCGCGGCTCCCTGTCTCGGGCCCGCGGATCGACGGCGTCGTGCGCCTCACCGGCGGCGCCCAGCACACCTGCGCCCTCCGCCCCAATGGCCGCGTCTCCTGCTGGGGCGACAACCAGCGCGGCCAGCTCGGCGGCGGCGCCAGCAGCCAGTCTGCCGCGCCGGGGGCCGTCGTCGACATCCCCTGAGGCCTCGGCCCCGCTGGACGGCGTGGGCGAATTCGCGCATGCTTCCGCCCATGCGTCTGCCTCACCCTGCCCTCCTCACCCTCCTGCTCCTCGGCTGCCCGGGCGGCGGCGACACCACCACCGGCTCGAGCAGCGACACTTCGACCTCCAGCGCCTCGACCGGCTCGAGCTCCGGCGCCTCGACCTCCACGACCGCGGCGACCGCGAGCACCACCGACGCGCCGACCTCGACCGGCCCCGATCCCGTGACCACCGCCGCGACCACAGAGGCGATCACCGACGGGACCTCCACGACCTCCACCAGCGGCGCCTCCACCAGCGACGCCTCCACCAGCGGGAGCACCAGCACGACCGACGCCAGCTCGTCGAGCGGATCGACCACCGGTCAGCCCGGCGACGCCCAGTACATGGCCTTCTTCATCGCCGGCGGCCTCGATCGGATCTTCGTCCGCAAGGCCGATCCCGACCTCGACCTCTGCACCTCGATCACCTTCGTGTGGCCGGGCCCGATGCCGATGGACGCGATCGATCTCCCCGGCGAGTGGGGCTTTCAGGGCGCCGAGATCGCGCAGGGCGCGGCCGACTGCCTCAACTTCATGGGACCGCTCCCGAACGCCGTCGCCGCAAGCGTTGCGAAGGGCTCGGCCACCTGGGATCCGAACGGCTGCCCCCTCACCCTCGACATCAACGTCGCCCTCACCTTCCCGCAGGTCATGCCCTGGGTGCCCGCCCAGGACCTCATGATGGCCTTCGCCGTCACGGTCCAGAATTGCTGACCGAGGGCACCTCCGCCCTGTCTCTTCCGCCAGAACGCACTCAGCCCCCGCGGCCGGGCCCCAGCGCCTTCGGGCGCGAGCGGAGCCACAGGTACCCGGCCCCGCCGAGCAGCACCAGCGGCCACAACGCGAAGGCCAGGTAGGCCGCCCCCGCCGAGCCGACCCCCGTCAGCGCCGCCGCCCCCGCCGCCGTCCCCGCGGACGTCTTGCGCTTCTTTGCGTACGCGTAGGTCGCCCCTGCGACAGCGAAGCCGATGATGAGTTCGATCATGAGGGGGCAGTATAGACCTTCCTCTCACCGGGGCGAGCGGGCTGGACGCCGGACCGGCAATAGGCCGATACTCGCGCCCGTGGCAGACGACCCGAAGAGTGATCGCCCTGGCGAAACCAGCGCGCCCGCGTCCGCGAGCCCAGCGCCGTCCGGCGATCGTCGGCGAGATCAGGGCCCGCGCACCGGCCGGGGCCCGCGTGACCGTAACGGACCCCCTCGCGACCGCGATCGCGGCCCGCGCGACACCGGCCCGCGCGACCCCGGCCGCGACGCGCCGCGGGAGGCCGGTCCGCGCCAGGGCGGGGGCGAGGGTCCCCGTGATCGTCCGCGCCGCGACGACCGCGGCGGCGATCGGCCCCGCGATGATCGGCCCCGCGACGATCGACGGGGTGACCGCCGCGACGACCGCGGCCCGCGGCGAGGCGACAGCTCCTCGCCGCTGACCGCGTCGCTCTTCAGCGCCCTGCAGGACACGGAGATGCCCTGCCGGATCGCCGGCTGTAGCAACACCTGGACCTGGTTCGCCGCCCAGCAGATCCGCGGCTTCGGCCAGAAGCCGCCGGAGCGGATGTGCGACCACCACCTCGGCCAGTTCAACGAGCTCGCCGACCGCGAGGTCGCCTGCCGCACCCCTGGCTGCCCCAACACCTGGACCTGGAAGCGCGGCGCGCAGCTCGCCGACCTCCAGCGGCACGGGCGCCTCAAGAAGCCCGCGCGCCTCTGCCAGGAGTGCGTGAACGCCGAGCGCGACACCCACGACGTCGACATGCCCTGCAAGGTCGAGGGCTGCCGCCGCAGTTGGGTGTGGCCGCGCGACGCGCAGCTCCGCCACCGCCTGTGGGTCCTGCGCCAGCGCGCCAAGAACCGCGCCGCCGCCGCCCGGGAGGAGACCAGCGACGCCCCCCAGGTGCTCGCCGCGGCCCCCGCCCAGGACGCCCTCGAGGCCCTGCCGGCCGCGCCGGCCCCGGAGGGCGCGGCGCCAGCCCTGGAGGCTGCCCCCACGGACCTGTCCTCGGCGCCAGCCCCTGCGAGCGACGCCGACGCCGGTGACCACGAGGGGCAGACCAAGGAGGGCGACGCCAGGGAGGGCGACGCCAGGGAGGGCGACGCCGGCAAGAAGCGCCGCCGCCGTCGCCGCAAGCAGCGGGCCAAGCCGATCGTGGACCCCGAGGCGCCGCCGCAGCGGATGTGCGTCCCCTGCGCCCAGAAGCTCGGACGGATCGCCGCCAAGGAGGTCCCGTGCAAGGTCCACGGCTGCGTCCGCACCTGGACCTGGGACCGCGCCAACCAGCTCCGCGCCTGGGTCCTCTCGGGCTCGGACGATCCTGACTTCGAGCCCTCGGCCCCGCGCCGCATGTGCGAGGTGTGCCGCGAGTTCTGCCGCAAGCACCCCGACCGCGAGATCCCCTGCGGCCGCCCCGGTTGCGGCAACCTCTGGGTCTTCAAGACCGGTGCGCAGCTCCAGGCCTTCCTCGCCGGTCGTCTCCACGACCCGGTCAAGCTCTGCCCCGAGTGCGCCAAGGGCGAATTCGCCAAGGAGGTCGAGGCGGCCGGCCTGCCCGAGGGCGCCGAGATCATGCCTTGCGTGGTCCCGGCTTGCTCGGGGACCTGGGTCTACATCCCTGGTCAGCGCCTCGCCCCGAGCGTCGAGGGCGAGCTCTCCACCGACCGCATGTGCGCCAAATGCCGGCGCGAGCGCGGCCTCCCGGCCCCCGAGCATGACCCCCTCGCGGGCGAGCTCGAGGTCTCGCCGGAGGACACCGAGGAGCACGACGAGCACGACGAGCACGACGAGCTCCTCGCCGAGGACCCCTCCTCGCGCGAGGCGTCGGACGAGCCGCACGACCACGACCACGACCATGCCGACGAGGACGCTGCCGAGGACGCTGCCGAGGACGCTGCCGAGGACGCTGCCGAGGACGCTGCCGAGGAC
>CAZMML010000368.1:4645-4748 GCA_964567335.1 uncultured Nannocystis sp.
GCTGCCGACGCCGCCCAGGAGCCAGAGCTCCCGCCCGAGTGAGAGACCAGGCACGGACCGGGGCGCCCCGCGGCGCCCCGGTTGACCTCGCCGCGCTCCCGTG
>CAZMML010000369.1:0-4746 GCA_964567335.1 uncultured Nannocystis sp.
TCCTTGGTGCACGCGGTGCCGAAGGAGTCGGTGCGTCCGCAACCGACCGCGAGCAGGAGGCCAGCGAGGAAGCCGCGCGCCCAGTCGGCCGCGCCGAGGCCGAAGGCTGCGCCCGAGGCGCGTTGGAGGCGAGGTCGCAGGAAGTCCATGAAGTTAAGCTCCGGCGGCCGGGGCCGCTCTGTCCGAGAGTAGTGCCCCGGCGGTGCGATCGGCAAGCCGCGGGCGCGGCCGGGCAAACTCGCGCGAGCGGCCGCCCGCGAGGCCTGGTGTCCCCTCGCAGGGTCAGGCACTCTGGGGCGCGGCGGTGTCTGGCCCCAGTAGAGCGCGCTCGCCTCGGCGGGATCCGAAGTGGCGCTGGGGCGCGGCCGCGGCGCTGCTCGGCCTGCTCGAGGGGGCGACCGCACAGGCCCACCCGTGGGCGTTGCGGGGGCCCGCGCCGGCGCCCGCGGCCGCGGAGCCCGGGACAGCGTCTGCGGCGGCGGCCGCGGCGCTCGCAGCGCCCGCCGCGGCGGTCGGCGTCGGGGCGCCCGCGGCGGAGGCGGGCGAGGGGCCGCGGATCGCGGCGGTGGCGGTGTCGCTGCAGATCGTCCGCGGCGGCGAGCGGACGCCGAGCGGGGAGCGGGTGCGGCGCTCCGAGGCGGTGGTCCTGGGCGAGGCGACCTACACGCTCGAGCGGCCGGCGCGGGCGGGCGAGCGCGTCGTGCTGCTCAACTACGCCGAGTGGTTGCAGCGCGAGCCGATCGAGCTCGACGAGGTGGCGAAGGCGACCTACCTCGACGGGCCCTTCCGGCGGGGCGGGCTCGACATCTCGGACGCGGGGGGCGCGGCGCTGCGGCGGGTCGGAGCGCGCCGCGACGTCGAGCTGGTGCTGGCGGAGGGGGCGACCGAGATCCGGCTCGTCTACGAGGTGTCGGTGCCGCGGCGCTACTGGCCCTTCGGGTGCTCGCGCCGGCGCTGCTCGCTGGCCGGGGCGCTCGCGCCGCTGCCGAGCGAGCCGGCCCGCGGGGGCCCGCGCCTGCCGCCGGGGCGGGTGGTGGCGCCGGCCCGCTGGGCGGTGGAGGCGCGCCTGGCCTCGGTGCCGAGCTGGTCTCCCGGACAGGTCCCCACGGACAGCGAAGCGCGGGCGCTGGCGGGCGACGAGGTCGTGATCGCGGCGGCGCCGATCGGGGCGGCCGAGGTGATCGCGTACCCCTCGGTGTTCTGGGGGCGGCGCTGGCGGCGGGCCCGCGAGCTCCACCGCGGGGTCGAGATCGAGGTGCTGCACACGCTGTGGCGCCCGGGCGACCAGGTGCCGGCGGAGCGCAAGCTGCAGCTCTACCGCGACGTGCCCGGGCACATGCTGAAGATCGCCCGGGAGGCGCTCGACGTCGCGGGCGCGGCGGGGATCGAGCCGCGCCCGGGGACGCGGATGACGATCGTGCAGGGGCCGCTGCGGGCGGAGGTCGCCCAGGCGCACCCGACGGCGGTGACGCTCAGCGACCAGGCGCTCCAGCTCCTCCCGGGGCGCCGCTTCCAGGGCTTCCACCTGGCGGGGATGGCGCGCGCGACCTTCGACGGGCTGACCTACGCGGCGGTGACGGGCCGCCACGCGGCCTCGACTGACCTGTGGCTGCACGGGGCGCTGTCGATGGCGCTGCTCGACGTGTGGCGGGCCCGCCGCTCGCAGTCGGACGAGTACGCGAGCGACATCCTCCGCAGCTTCACCTTCGTGCCGGTCGTCGACCAATTCCTCTACGCCGGGCAGGCCTCGTTCGCGCAGAGCTACTTCCGCGGCAGCGAGGACGCGCAGCCGCTGCGCGCGCACCCGCTGACCTTCTCGCACGCGCTGCCGACCGGGCGGCGGATCCACGAGAAGCTCGACGACCTGCTGGCGCCCGCGCAGCTCGCGGCGTTCTATCGCACGCTCACCAGCGACCTCGGCGCCGACCCGATGAAGGCGGCCGAGCAGGCCTACGGCCGCAAGCTCGGGTGGTTCTTCGACCAGTGGCTCGCGCCCTACCCGGCGGTCGACGTGGAGGTCCACGAGGTCAGCAGCGAGCGCCTCCCGGACGGGCGCTGGCGCCACGCGATCACGATCCGCCGCGCGGGCAAGGAGCCGGCGATCGAGCCGATCCAGGTGCTGGTCGAGGAGCGCGGGGGGCAGCGCCACTACCTGGTGTGGAACGGCGAGGGCCCCGCCGACCACGCGTTCTCGCTCGAGACGACGCAGCGGATCCGGGCGGTGACGGTCGACCCACGGGCGCGGATCTTCGAAGAACCACTGGCGCCGCGGAACGTCGACCCGCTCTTCAACAACCGCGTGCCGCCCGGGTTCCGCTTCGTGTACACCGGCTTCGGGCTCGAGATCGGCGCGGCGGAGTTCCTCGCGGGCCAGACGCCCGCGGCCCGCCTGCAGGCGGTGGCGGGGCGGGTGCTCTTCGAGATGAGCCGGCGCCGCGACCTGCGCACGACGGGGCACCTGGCGCTGCACCGCGACCGCGAGTCGTCGGCCGCGCTCGGCGGCGGGGTGAGCTTCTGGCTCGGGGAGAAGATCAACCGACGCCGACGCCGGGCGCGGGTGCGGCTCTTCGGGGAGGTCGCGTCGCTGACGCCCCGCGGGCTCGACCAGGTCGGCGGGGTCCGCTTCACGCAGTCTCTGTCGCTGATCGACGACAACCGCAAGTTCAACCTCTGGCCCGACCGCGGGCACCGGCTGGCGATCGGGGTGTTCGGCGGCGAGACGATCCGCTTCGGGGCGCGCGCGGACCACCGCTACAGCCTGTCGGTGGCGGCGAGCTGGGTGCAGGTGTGGCCGCTGGCGCACCAGCACACGCTCGCCAGCCGGCTCGAGCTGACGCTGATGACCCCGCTCGGCGGTACGCCGGAGTACCGCAACCTGATCCGCGCGGGCGGGGTCGACGGGCTCGGGGCCTACAGCGGCAACGAGCTGTTCGGCCGGGCGGTCGCGCTGGCGAACGTGGAGTACCGCCACGTGTTCTGGTCGAACTTCGACTGGAACCTGGTCCACCTGCTGTGGCTCCGCGGGGTCGGCGGGACGCTCTTCGCCGGCGCGGCGTCGGTGTCAGGCTGCGACGACTACCGGCTCTTCCGCGCCGGGAGCTGGTACGGCCAGGTCGGCTACGGCGTGACGGCCTTCTTGCAGCTCTTCGGGGTGACGCCGCAGTTCTTCCGCGTCGACGTGGCGGTGCCGCTGGTCCGCAGGCGCACGCTCTGCCTCGGACACGAGCACCCCGACTACCTCGCGGAGTACAACGGCGTCGATCCTGCGACCTTCGAGCTGCCGCCCGTCGGGGTCAACGTGACCTTCTTGCAGCCCTTCTAGGGTCGTGTGGCCGCCGGGGTGGCGGCGTGCGCTGGGCTCACTCGGAGGTCGCGGAGCCGCCGAGGCGGAGGACGATCTCGCCGCGGATCTGCTCGGGGCTGACCCAGCCGATCGCCCGCGAGTCGCAGCAGGCGCCCTCGTCGCGGTTGTCGGCGACGAGGAGGTAGCCCTCGGCGGGGATCTCGTAGGGGCCGCCTTCGGCGGGGACGCCGACGCCCGGCCAGAGATCGGCGGCCGCGCTGCTGGCGAGGACCTGGTAGCGCAGGTCGCCGAGGTTCTCGAAGGCGCTCGCACGCTTGGCGGGGCCGAGGCGGACGCTCTCGGCCGGCTTCTGCGCGAGGGGGGCGCCGCCGACGGCGAGGCCGAGGGCGCCGCGCGGATCGCCGAAGGTGACGAGGTCGCCAGGCACAGCGAGCACACGCGCGACCCGCAAGGTGCGCGGCGGGCCGCCCTGGTCGACGCCGCTGCGGGCTTGCACGGCCTTCCAGTCGCCCTCCATGCCGAGCTCCGCGGGGTCGACGACGGCGGCGTTGCGCAGGCGATCGCGCGGGCCGGGGCTGTGCGGGCGCTTGCCCGGCTGCGAGCGCTCGCCGGGCAGCTCAGGCGGGCGTTCGGGGGCGGGCGGAGGCGCGGGGGCGACGGGGTCGTAGACGACGAGGTCACCGCGGCGGATGCCCCAGGTGCCGCGCACGAAGAGGACGTGGTCGCCGCTGAGGAGGTTGGGAGCCATGCCGTCGCCGTGGATCTCGACCACGGTGGCGAGGCTGCAGCGGAGCACGACGAGGGCGGCGCCGCCGAGCAGCACGGTCCAGGCGATCCGCGTGGCGAGGCTCTTGTCGGCGCTCGGCGGCGGACTCTCGGGCTCAGGATCGCGGCGGAAGAACATGTGCGGCGCGCGTGCGGAGGAGCTCGCACAGGGCGGAGGCACTATGCTCGACTTGCCCGGGCGGTCCAAAGAAGGCGCCGATCCCGGCCAGGGCGCGGGCGCCGGCCTCGAGGCAGGCGCGTCCGGTGTCGGCGTCGATCCCGCCGAGGGCGGCGATCTGGGCGCCGGGGTCGGCGGTCCAGGCGCGCAGGCCGGCGAGGCCGATCGGGCGCTTGCTGCCGAGGGGGGCGCCAGGCTGGGCGGTGGTCGGCGGGAAGATCGGCGCGAGGAGGGTGTAGTCGACGAGCTCGTGGCCTGGCTGGGGAGCGCCGTGACAGGCGCGCCCGAGGACGCCGCGGGCGCGCGGGCGGAGGCGGGCGAGGTCGGCGTGGGCGGGGTCGCCACGGAGGTGCAGGCCGGCGACGGGGAGCCCGAGGGCGTCGTCGACGAGGGCGGGGTCGACGGCGAGGAGGAGGGGGAGGCCGGCGTCGCGGCAGGCGCGGACGAAGGGTCCGAGGCGGCCTCTGGGGTCGAGCAGCGAGCCGGGCGCGGCGCCCGG
>CAZMML010000370.1:0-4745 GCA_964567335.1 uncultured Nannocystis sp.
CGAACATGAGCCACGAGCTGCGCACGCCGCTCAACGCCATCATCGGCTATAGCGAGCTGCTCCGCGACGAGTGCCAGGGCGTGCTCGCCGACCACCTCCTCGGTGACCTCGACAAGATCGTCGCCGCGGGTCGGCACCTGCTCTCCCTGATCAAGGACACCCTCGACCTCTCGAAGATCGAGGCCGGAAAGCTCGAGCTCAGCGTCGAGTCCTTCCCGCTCGACCCGCTGATCGACGAGGTCATCGGGACGGCGCGGCCGCTGGTGACCGGACGTGACAACCGGCTCGTGGTGGAGCGGGGCCCCGATCTCGGCGAGATGCGCTCGGACCGGACCAAGCTGCTGCAGATCCTCCTCAACCTGCTCAGCAACGCGATCAAGTTCACGACCCTGGGCACGATCCGCTTCGCCGTCTCCCGCACCGCGGACGTGATCACCTTCGTCGTCGAGGACACCGGGATCGGCATCCCGCGCGACAAGCTCGACGTGATCTTCGGGGCGTTCAACCAGGCCGACGAGGAGATCGCCCGCAGGTTCGGCGGCACGGGGCTCGGGCTCACCATCACCCGACACTTCTGCCAGATGATGGGCGGCGAGATCTCAGTAACCAGCGAGATCGGCTCCGGCTCGACCTTCACGCTGCGCCTGCCCGCGCGCCACGACTTCGCGCCCGAGGTGTCGGCGGCGGCCCGGGCCGCGCGGCCCTCGCCCCGCGCCGCCGCGCTGGTGATCAGCGAGGACCCGGCGCTCGTCGAGCTGATCCTGCAGCTCGCGGCGGGGTTCGGCGCTCCAGCGCTGCACGTCACCAGCGGCGCGACGGCGCTGCAGGTCGCCGGGTCGTTGAACCTCGCGGTGATCCTGCTCGACGATCGCATCGGCGAATCCGAGCTCCTCTCGACCCTGGTCGCGCTGCGCGACGACTCGGAGCTGGCGAAGATCCCGCGCGTCGTCCTCGGCGAGGTGCCGAGCCAGGCGCGCGGAGAGGTCTCGCTGCCGCGCCCGCTGAAGCGCGAGGTCCTCCTCGCGGCGCTCGGTCAGCACCTCCGCGTCCCCCCGCTCGGCGACCTCCTCATCGTGCTCGGGAAGTCCGCCCGCCGCGACCTCCTCGAGCGCGCGCTGGCGGGCCGTCGCTGGCGCTTGCACGACGTGCTCGAGCCCGCGTCCGTCCGCGAGGCGCTGCAGCGCGGCCTCGACGCGGTCCTCCTCGAGCTCGCGCTGCCGCAGGCGGCCGAGGTCGCCGCGCTGGTGCGCAGTCATGTACCTGCGCTGCCGCTGATCGGCCTCGGCGAGCGGCGGGACGCCGGGGCGGAGGTCTGCACCGCCGTGCTCCCGCCGCAGGGCCTCGGCACGCTGAACCTCCTGCTCGAGACCCTGGCCTTCGAACGACTGGGCAAGGAGACGCGGCGATGAGGACCTCAGGCGGGCGGTTGCAGGTCCGAGGCGGGCTCGCTATCGTGGGTGAACATGCTGCGCATGCATGGCTCGGGCGGAGCGAAAGGGCTCATGGCGTTACCGACGTCCTTTGATATGAGCTTCGCGCCGACCACGGAGGTCGTCTCCGTCGTGAGGCGCTTCGTGATGTCGCTCTACGAACGGATCCTCGCGGATCGAGACATGTCCTCGCAGCTCGGGCTCGTCACCCACGAGCTGCTCGAGAACGCCGTGAAGTACAACATCGACGCCGAGACGCTGCTGCGGGTGTCGATGACGCCGCAGACCGAGTCGCTGTCGGAGATCGCCGTGACCATTCGGACCCGCAACCGCGCCACGCCGGAGAACATCCGCACCGTTCAGCACCTGATCACCCGCGTGCGGGAGGCACAGGATCCCTTCCTATTCTACCAGCAGCTCATCGAGGCCTCGGCCGAGGCCGCCGAGGGCTCGGGCCTCGGCCTCGCCAGGATCCGCGCGGAGACCGAGATGACGATCGACTTCGTGATCGAGGGCGACATGGTCGAGATCGTGGCCCACGCCCAGGTCCACGTCGGAGGTGCGCCGTGAGCATCGAGCTGCACTCCGGAGAGCTGAGCGCGACGGCCGCGGTCGAAGGCAGGACCATGCGCCTCACCCTGACCGGCACCGCCGACACGACCGCCGAGCCGGACCTCGGCGAGCTGCTCGGGCGGCTGCACCGCGAGTCGATGCGCGCGGACGTCGATCAGGTCCTCGTCGACCTGCGCGCGCTCGAGTTCATGAACTCGTCCTGCTTCAAGTGCTTCATCACCTGGATCGTCGCGGTCCGACGCCTGCCGACGGACCAGCACTACCGGATCACCTTCCTCTCCAACCCCGACCTCCACTGGCAGCGGCGTAGCCTGCACGCGATCAGCTACTTCGGCGGCGAGCTCGTGGCGGTCGACGCGGCGGGCCCCTGATGCGCCTCGCCCTCGCGCTGCTCTACGCGCAGGCCCCGGAGGGGCGCGAGGGGCCCGAACCCCTGGCCGTCGAGGTCCCGGGGTCCTCCGCCCCAGCGGCCGCCGGCGAGGCGACCGCTGCGCCGGGCCCCGCCGCCCCGCCGACCGCCTCGGACCCCGCCGCGCGCCTCGACCGGCTCGAGAAGCGGCTGAAGGCGCTCGAGCGCGAGAACAAGAAGCTCCGGGGCGAGGTCGCCGAGCTGCGCGAGGGCCAGGAGGAGGTCTCGCAGCGGGTCGACACGATCATGCCGCTGACCGGACGGATCGGCGGCTACGCCGACTTCGGCTTCTTCTTCGCGGCCGGCGACGGCTCGGGGATCCGGCCCGACATCGGGTACCAGCACTTCCCGCAGTACCAGGGGGTCGTCCCGGACTCGTGGGTGTTCATGGGTGACCCGCTCTCGACGACGATCAACAGCCGCGGCGAGCCGGCCGACACCGGGGCCTCGCGGGCGATCACCTTCGACGGCGTCAACAGCCAGGGCAAGAGCTCCTTCATCCTCAACGCCTTCAACCTCAACGTGCTGGCCGGGATCGGCAAGGGCGTGTCGGTCGAGGGGCTCGTGGACTTCGTGCCGCGCGCGCGCAACGTCTCGGACCCAGACGCGAGCCGCTTCGCGCTCGGCGACTACGTCGACGTCAAGCTCGGGTACCTGCGCTGGCAGGTCCCCGTCAAGCGCCTCGACTTCGACCTCTACGCCGGCAAGATCGACCCGGTCTTCGGCTACGAGTACCGGATCCAGGAGTCGCCGAGCCGGATCGGCGTCACGCCCTCGCTCATCTGCCGCTACACCTGCGGGCGCAACCTCGGGATCAAGGCGCGCCTCCGCTTCCTGCCGCGGCGCTCGCTGATCCTGGCGCTCTCCGTGACGAACGGCAGCAGCTTCACCGAGAACTTCAGCTTCGCCAACGAGATCGACACCAACCACTTCAAGACGGCGATGGGCCGCCTGGCCTACGTCATCCCGCTCGGCGCGGGCCTCGAGGTCGGGGCCTCGGGCTCCGTCGGCGCGCAAGACTTCCAGGCGAGCGACCGCGTGCTCCAGAAGCAGTACGGCTTCGACCTCCACCTCGAGGCGAAGGGCGTCGACCTCACCGGCGAGTTCGTGATGGGGAAGGTCGACGGCCAGACCGAGGTCGGCGGCCCGCCGTGCGGGATCGCCCCCTGCCTCGACTTCAAGGGCGCCTACGGCATGCTCGGCTACCGCGCGCTCAACTGGCTGATGCCCTACGCCCGCGTCGACTGGCGGCAGGCGCTGCACCAGAGCGGGGCGAGCTTTGTGTACAACAGCAACACGCTGCGGGTCACGCCGGGGCTGCGCTTCGAGGTCGGCACAAACGTGATTATTAAGCTGGAGTACACCGTCAACCGCGAGCTCGGGCGGATCCCGGGGATCCGCAACGACGTGTTCACCAGCTCGCTCGTCGCCCGTATTTGAGGCTCCATGGCTCAGCTCGCGCACACCCTCGTCGCCCTGCTCCTTCTCGCCCCCGCGGGCGAGCCGGCCGGCCCGCCCGCGCCGGCCGCCGCCGCGACCGCGACCACAGGGGTCGTCGCGGGCCTCGTCACGATCACGCGCGAGCGCGGCGCCCTCAAGTCCGACCGCTCGGGCGTGGTCGTGTATCTCGAGCTGCCGACGGACGACGAGGAGCTCGCGGAGGTCGAGGACCCCGACGCCGAGGCGCCGCCGCCGCCGGTCCACACGATCCGGCAGGCCAACAAGACCTTCGTGCCGGCGGTCAGCGCGGTGCTGAGGGGCACCGAGGTGCAGTTCCCCAACGACGACATGATCTTCCACAACGTCTTCTCGCTGTCGAAGAGCAAGCGCTTCGACCTCGGGCTCTACAAGAGCGGCACGTCGAAGTCGGTCACGCTGCCCCGCGCGGGCGTCATCGACGTCTACTGCAACATCCACCCGGAGATGGCCGCGAAGATCCTCGTGCTCGACAACCCCTACTTCGCGGTCAGCGGCCCCGACGGCGCCTTCCGCATCGAGGGCGTGCCCCCGGGCACCTACCCCTACGTCGCGTGGCAGGCGCGCGGCGAGCCCGTCCGCGGCGAGGTCACCGTCACCGCCGGCGGCCAGGCGCACCTCGACCTGCAGCTCGTCGAGACGCCGCAGTCGAACCTGCACACCCGCAAGGACGGTTCGCCATACGGCCGCTACAACTGATCGCCCTCGCCCTCTCCCTGGCCGCGGCCCTGTCGGCGGCGTGCAGCGAGGGCCCCCCCTCCCTCGTCGCCCGCGACCCCGCGGCGACGTGCCCGTTCGCGGCCCCCCAGTGCGGGGTGGACCGCGCGCGCCGCGGCGGGGCGGGCCGTGGGGCGGCC
>CAZMML010000371.1:0-4742 GCA_964567335.1 uncultured Nannocystis sp.
GGAAGACCGTGGTGCCGAAGTCAGTGGCGAGGGTGGTCGAGGTCGTCGAGGTCGTCGTGCTCGAGTCCGTGGCCGAGGAGCCCGCCGAGGTCGTCGGGGGCGTGGCCGAGGTCGAGCTGGTGCCCGAGGTGGAGGTCGTCGAGGTGGAGGTCGTCGCGGTGGAGGTCGTCGTCGTCGTCGCTTCGCTGGCGGAGGTTGTCGCGGGCGAGGCGGTCGGCTTGCAGGCGAGAAGCGACAGGAGCAGCGGCGTGTGCGGCCAGGACGGCATCTTCGCACGATAGCCGCGGAGTCCGTCCATCGGCCGCGCAGACCCTGCCGAGCGCGGTAGGGCCTCGATCCGCGATACGAGCGCGCGCCTCATCAGGCGCGCGGACGTCTACGGGCGAGCGCCGCACGGGGCGCCGTGTCCGTGGGGCACGCGCGAGGCTGCGCGGGGTCGCCCGGGCGCGGCCGCGGGCGCGGGGGCGCGGCGTGCTATCGTCGCCGACGTGGGTCCTCTCATCGCTGCGGTCGTGGTGGGCTTCTTGCTCGTGGTGGCGATCGCGGATCGGCTGCAGACCCGGCACACGATCAAGCGGAACTTCCCGATCATCGGCCGCTTCCGCTACTGGTTCGAGGCGCTCGGCGGCCCGCTCCGGCAGTACATCGTCACCGGCAACGACGAGGAGCGGCCCTTCTCGCGCGACCAGCGGCGGTGGATCTACGCCTCGGCGAAGCGGGAGAACAACTACTTCGGCTTCGGCACCGACAACGACCTCGAGCAGGCGTCGGGCTACGTCATCATCCGCCACGCGGCCTTCCCCTACGCGGCGCCGGTCGCCGGCCAGCCGGGCTACGACCCCGAGTACCGGGTCCCCTGCGCGAAGGTCCTCGGCGCCTGGCGCGGGCGGCGGCTCGCGTTCCGCCCGAGCTCGATCGTCAACACCTCGGCGATGAGCTACGGGTCGCTGTCGAGCGCGGCGGTCGAGGCGATCGGCCGCGGGGTCAAGATCGCGGGCGCGCTGCAGAACACCGGCGAGGGCGGGATCTCCGAGCACCACCGACGCGGCGGGGGGGACCTGATCTGGCAGATCGGGACCGGCTACTTCGGCTGTCGCGACGCCCGCGGGGGGTTCTCGCTCGAGCGCTTCCTCGAGACGGTGGCGTCGGCGCCGGTGCGGGCGATCGAGATCAAGCTCAGCCAGGGCGCCAAGCCGGGGCTCGGCGGGGTGCTGCCGGCCCGCAAGGTGACGCCGGAGATAGCGAAGATCCGGCTCGTCCAGGTCGGGCAGGACTGCATCAGCCCGTCGGCGCACTCGGCGTTCTCGGACGTCTCGTCGCTGCTCGACTTCATCGAGCGGCTCGCCGAGGCGACCGGGCTGCCGGTCGGGATCAAGTCGGCGGTCGGCGATCCGGGCTTCTGGGCCGAGCTGGCGCGGCAGATCGAGGCGACCGGCCGCGCCCCGGACTTCATCACCATCGACGGCGGCGAGGGCGGCACGGGGGCGGCGCCGCTGGTCTTCTCCGACCACGTCGCGCTGCCCTTCAAGCTCGGCTTCGCGGCGGCGTACCGCGAATTCGCGGCGCGCGGGCTCACCGAGCGGATGGTGTTCATCGGCTCGGGCAAGCTCGGCTTCCCGGCCCAGGCGCTGCTCGCGCTCGGCCTCGGCTGCGACCTCGTTAACGTCGCCCGCGAGGCGCTGCTGGCGATCGGCTGCATCCAGGCCCAGCAGTGCCACACCGATCACTGCCCGACCGGCGTGGCGACCCAGCGCCCGTGGCTGGTCGGCGGCCTCGACCCGCGCGACAAGTCGGTCCGCCTCGCCAACTACGTGCTCACGCTGCGCAAGGAGCTGCTGGCGCTCGCGCACGCGTGCGGCGAGGTCCACCCGGCGCTGGTGTCGCTCGACGCGATCGACATCCTCGACGGGCTGAGCCGCCGGCCGGCCCGCGAGGTCTTCGGCTACGAGCCGGGCTGGGGGCTGCCCGGCGCCGAGGCGCGGCGGGCGATCGCCGAGGTGATGGCAGCCCGCGCCGGGGCGCTCGCGGGCGCGCCCGCGTCGGCGCACGCGTGAGCTGTCCCGTGGGTCAGGAGAGTTTCGCGGCGCCCCTCAGGCTGTGGTTGTCATGGGCCTCCCAGCGGGCCCGCGTGGCTCGATACGCTAGCCGGGCTTGCAGAGCTGCTCCCAGCGGTGCGAGGGGTAGCTGGTGAGCCGCGGGCGCGCCCCCCGGGTGAGCCGGGTCGGCGGCAGGACCACCGCGTCGCGGCGGACGATCGCCGCGTAGACCTCCGCGTTGCACTCGCCGACCTTGCGGCACGCTTCGGAGGCGTCGTCGCGGACGTCAGCCCAGGTGAGCACGAAGTCCTCGCCGCGGACGTCGAGGGAGGGCGCGCCCCACAGGGTGTCCGCGAGCCGGCGCTCGCTCCCGGCCCGCGCGAACACCAGCTCGCTCGGCAGCTCACCGGCGCTCGCGTGGGGGGAGCGTCGGCGGCCGAAGACCCAGCCGGGCGTCGAGCCGCTCCAGGCGATGTCGCCCCAGTCGGTGCCGTGCTCGCCGCTGGTGAGCAGGACCCGCGGCGCGTCGCTCGGGTCGCCGCGGGCGTCGAAGCCTGCGAGCAGGAAGCGCTCGATCCCGGGCGAGTAGTCGGGCTTCGTCTCGTAGGTCCCGGCCGCGATCACGAAGCCGTCGGCGAGCGGGTGGATCGCGTGGACATCGCGGTAGGGGCCGACGATCACCGCGGGCCGCGCGGACCGGCCCTGCGCGTCGATCGCCAGCACGTGGGTCGAGCCGCGGTCGGTCCAGGTCACCAGGAAGCCGTCCTTGCCGTCGGACGCGACTGCGGTCTCGCTGGCGTTCGACTCGCTGTGCTCGATGACCCGCGGCGCGCCTCGAAGGGCGCCGGTCGTCGCGTCGCGCCGCGCGAAGGTCAGGTCGGTCTCGTGGTTGGCGACGGCCTGGACGTACAGGAGCCCGATCTGGTCCTCGCTGCGGGCGGCGGCCGAGTGGTGAAAATACCCGGGGTACATGCCCGATCGGAGCGAGGCCACGACCTGCGCGCGGTCACCCTCGATCCGCACCGTCACGAGGTCGTTCTCCGCGGCCTGGTGGGCGATCCAGAGCCCGGCGTCGGTGGCCACCACGTGGGCCTGGCCGAGCCACCCCCGCGTGCCCGGGAGCTTGAGCGGCTGACCCCGCGGGCCGCGCTCGTCGAAGAGCTGCACGGTCAACACGTCGACCGACTCGTCCTCGCTGTCGCGGGTGTGGAGGACCGCGTAGCCGCTCTGCAGCGCGCGGACCCCGAGCGGCCGGAAGCCCACCCCCTGATCCGGCATTTCGTTGTCCCGGGCCGCGAGCTTGCGGTAGCACTCCCACAGCGCCATGTCGCCGCGGATCTCGACCTCGACCGGGTTGGAGATCACCGTCATCACCGTCTCGTCCTCGGCGACGTAGCGGACGCGCGCCCTGTACCTGCCCGGCCGCGCGACCTCGGGGACCTCGCGGTCGTAGGGGCTGGAGTTCGGGCTCTGGTAGGCGTCGAGCGTCGCGCCGGGCGCGAGCACGGCGTCGTCGACTCCGGGTTGGAAAGCGGGGACCCGGGCGCAGTAGCCAGGCGGCGGCCCGAATACGTCCGGGATCAGCTTCCCTTGCTCGTCGAAGAGCTCGAGCGCGTACCGATAGGGGCGCCCGAGCCGCCACCCGCCCTCGATCGGCGAGCCGACCCTCACCGTCGTGGAAGAGCCGTTGAAGAAGGTCATGTCGAGGCGCGGCAGCGTGCCGGCCTCCCACACCGTCGGGGTCACGGCCAGCCGGAGCTCGATCCCCGGCACGGTGCTCGCCGCTTCGTCGGCGGCCGGGCGATCGGAGCCGCCCGACGTCGTCGCCGAATTGCAGGCGAGCGCGGCCGCGAGCGCCGCGGCGCACCAGGCTCCCGGGGCGCTCGCGGAGCGCGGCGCCGCGGGGCGCTCCGCGGCGGGTCGCGTCGGCAGGAAGATGTCGTTCAGGACAGAGGAGGAGCGCAACATCCGGCGCCTGGCGAGCGAGTGCTCGGAGAAGGACAGCCGACAGTCAAACACAGGGCGCGCCGCCCGTCCATCGCCGCGCGTCCGCCTCAAGGGTCCGGCAGGCGCGCGGCGCGTCCAGGGTCCCCGGCGGGGCCGCGCCCGCGGACGCGCGCGCGCAGGGTCCCCCACGAGAGGAGCCAGGCGATGACGTAGCCGGCGAGGGCGACGAGGGCGACGATGAGCGTCCAGCGGGCGACGTCGAGGGGCTCGGTCTCCGCGGCCCGGTTGGCGGCGATCGTCGCCAGCAGCTCCGCGTAGCGCCGGTCGTCCTGGATCCGGGCGAGCTCCTGGATCTGCGCGTCCACGGCGGGCTTGTGCTCGAGGATGATGCGGGCGTGGAGGACCAGCAGGTGCAGCCGGTCGCGGATCTCCGGGGGGAGCGCCTGTCCGGTCTGTCCCTCAAGCTCGGCGAGCGCGTCGCGGAGCTCGGCCGACAGGTGATCGGCGGCCCCGAGGTTGAAGCGCAGCACCTCCTGAAGCAGGGAGAGCAGGCGCGGCGAGAGCTGGGGGAGCTCGCGCCGGGCGGCGAGCTCGGTCAGCTCGGCCGCGAGGACCGGGAAGTAGAGCGACGAGTTGCGCAGCACGGAGTGATGGGTCTTGAAGCGTTCGGCGAGCTCGAGGAGCTCCTCGGTGGTCTCCTCGCGGACCTCGGTGTCGCGCAGGACGAGCGCGACGTGCGGGCCGCCGAGCGCCTCGACG
>CAZMML010000372.1:0-4741 GCA_964567335.1 uncultured Nannocystis sp.
TCCGGCAGATCCAGCGCACCGGGGAGCGCAACTACCAGGTCGTCCTCGAAGGCCTCGGCCGCATGACCCTCGGCGCGATCCTCCACGAGAAGGCCTACTGGACCGCCGAGGTCCAGCCGCTCCTCGACGAGGTCGGCGATCCGGTCGAGGCGAACCTCCTCGCCGACGCCCTCGGAAACCGCGTCCGCGAGAAGCTCGCCGAGGTCGCGCCCGACGTCCTGAAGACCTTCGGAAAGTGGATCGAGACCCTCGGCAAGGCGGATGACCCCGGCCTGCTCGCCGACCGCGTCGCCGCCTCCCTCGGCCTCGACACCGAGAAGGAGGTCCAGGTCCTCCTCACCCGCGAGGTCCGCGAGCGCCTCCGCCTCGTCGTCCGCCTCTTCGACGAGGCGCTGACCGTCGGCGAGCTCAAGCGCAAGATCGAGTCCGAGGTCCGCCGCGGCCTCCAGGGCAACCAGCGCGAGGTCCTCCTGCGCCAGCAGCTCCGCGCGATCCAGAAGGAGCTCGGCGAGGATCCCAAGTCGGACGACCTCCAGTCCCTCCGCGACAAGCTCGACAAGGCCGAGCTGCCGCCCGAGGTCCGCAAGGTCGCGGACCGCGAGCTCGGGCGCCTCGAGGCCTTGAACAACGCGCAGGCCGAGTACGGCGTCATCCGCCACTATCTCGAGTGGATCGCCGATCTCCCGTGGAGCGTGCGCGCCACCGGCGACATCGACATCAACGCCATCGCCGCCAAGCTCGACGCCGACCACTACGGCCTCGAGGAGGTCAAGAAGCGGATCTTGGAGCACATGGCGGTCCTCAAGGTCTCGGGCAACACCCGCGCGACCCTCCTCTGCCTCGCCGGCCCCCCGGGCGTCGGCAAGACCTCGCTCGGCCAGTCGATCGCCGACGCCACCGGCCGGCCCTTCGTGCGGATCGCCCTCGGCGGAGTCCGCGACGAGGCCGAGATCCGCGGGCACCGCCGCACCTACGTCGGCGCGCTCCCGGGCCGCCTGATCCACGCCATGAAGAAGGCCGGGAAGAAGAACCCCGTCGTCCTCCTCGACGAGATCGACAAGCTCGGCAACAGCTGGATGGGCTCGCCGGAGGCCGCCTTGCTCGAGGTCCTGGACCCCGAGCAGAACAAGACCTTCACCGACCACTACCTCGAGCTCCCCTTCGACCTCTCCGAGGTCCTCTTCATCTGCACCGCGAACAGCCTCGACACGATCTCCGCGCCGCTCCGCGACCGCCTCGAGGTCATCGAGCTCAGCGGCTACACGGTCGAGGAGAAGCTCCGCATCGCCAAGGACCACCTCCTGCCGCGCCAGATCAAGGACCACGCGATGGCCGAGGGCACCCTCAGCGTCACCGACGACGCGATCAAGGCGATCGCCCGCGAGTACACCCGCGAGGCCGGCGTCCGTCAGCTCGGCCGCGAGCTGACCAAGCTCTGCCGCGCCCTCACCCTCGAGCTCGCACGCGCCCACGAGGGCAAGCTCCAGCGCCGCACGATCGACATCGGCGACCTCCACAAGTACCTCGGCAAGCCCAAGTTCCACAGCGAGGTCGCCGAGCGCACCGCCGTCCCCGGCGTCGCGACCGGCCTCGCCTGGACCCCCGTCGGCGGCGATATCCTCTTCATCGAGACCTCGCGCATGCCGGGCAAGGGCAACCTCGAGATCACCGGCCAGCTCGGCGACGTGATGAAGGAGTCCGCCCGCGCGGCCCTCACCTACGTCCGCAGCAACGCGGACCGCCTGGGCGTCGAGGCCAGCTTCCTCGACCGCCAGGACCTGCACATCCACGTCCCCGCCGGCGCCGTCCCCAAGGACGGACCCTCCGCGGGCGTCACGATGTTCACCGCCCTCACCTCGCTGCTCACCGGCCGCCGCGTGCGGAGCGACACCGCGATGACCGGCGAGTGCACCCTCCGGGGCCGCGTGCTCCCGGTCGGCGGCATCAAGTCCAAGGTCCTCGCCGCTCACCGCGCCGGCATCCACCGGATCATCCTCCCGCAGCGCAACGAACGCGACGTCGCCGAGGTCCCCGAGGACGTTCGGTCCCAGATCGAGTTCATCTTCGCCGAGGACATGCAGCAGGTCCTCGAAGCCGCCCTCGAGCCTGAGAACCTCCTCGACGTCGCCGTGCCTCCCTCCGAGGCGACCCGCGCCCAGGCGTGAGGAACACGGACGCCGCCGCCGACATTCCGTCGACGGCGGCGTCTCTCGATCAGAAGCTCAGGGGCAACGCGGGCCCGGTTCGCCGAGCCCGAGCGTCTCTGTGAGCGCCGACGCGAGCGCGTCGACGTCATCGACATCGTAGTATCCCGCGCTCGCGCTCGGGGCGCCGCCCGCCAAGGCGATCTCCCGCAGCGCCTCGCGAGCGTCGACGGCCGGCACCTGCTGCGGAGCGAACGCGGGCGCCGCGCCGACCACGAGGGTGACCACGCCGAGCTCGTCGCGGGCGAACGCGACCACGTCCTCGAGGCCCTCGTCGAACCCCGCGAGCGGCGCGGCCTCGTCCGCGCAATTGGCCCCCCCGTCCGTCACCAGCACGATCGTCGTCGCGGGCCCGACGCCGAGCGCTCGCACGTGCTCCAGCGAGGTCCACATCGCCTGCGTCGCTGGTGAGGCTCCGACCAGCCCCAACTCCTCGGCCGCTGGGAGGCGCGCGAGAAGCTCTGCAGCCGACCACGGGCCGACCGCGACGTCGGGCACGTCGAGCACGTCGCACTGCGCTGCCTCGCCGCCCACGGCCGCGAAGCTCGACGGGAAGAGCGCGGCTCCAAACTCCGCGCTTCCCTCCAGGCGCTCGCTCAGCGCCTGCACCAGCGCGTGTGCCCGCGCCCACCGGCTCGGGCCGTCGAGCAACGCGGGCGCAGACTCGCGGGCACCGAGGCCCATGCTGTCCGAACGATCGAGCACGAACAACACGCGGGGCCGCGGAGCCGCGGGCTGCACCGCGCACTCATCAGGCCCGGGCTCCTCCCCGCCTTCATCCACCGCCCCGGCGGCGCTGAGATCGGGGCTCGCGGGGCCCTTGGCCGCGGGATCATCCGCGAGCAACGGGTCGCAGGCGAGAGTCGCGCTCGCCACCATCAAGAGGGTCATTCCACGGGAGAGCATCGTGCCTCGCGTCCTTGGGCGTCGCCGCCCCCGAATGAGCGTCGGCCCGTGCTGCCTCGGATCACGCGCGCTTCTCGATCTGCCCCTCGCACCAGGTCGCACCTCGGACGGGCGCGGTCGCGCGGCGCCGCGATTTGACGCCGCCGCCGTCGCGGCCCGAAACTGGTTCGGTTGGCCCTCCTCCCCGAACGGATCGGTCCCTACAAGGTGCTCGAGCGCATCAGCGCCGGCGGCATGGCGGAGGTGTACAAGGCCCAGCAGACCGGCGCCGACGGCTTCGAGCGCCCGGTGGCGATCAAGCGGATCTTGCCCCACATCGCCCGCGACCCGAACTTCATCGCCATGTTCCAGGCCGAGGCGAAGCTCGCGGTCCAGCTCCAGCACGGGAACATCGCCCAGATCTACCAGCTCGGACGGCAGGACGACGCCTTCTACATCGCCCTCGAGTACATCGACGGCCGCGACGTCGGAGCCGTCCTCGACCTGCACCAGAAGCAAGGCAAGGGCCTGCCTCTGGCCCAGGCCTGCTACATCGTCACACGCTGCGCCGAGGGCCTCGACTACGCCCACAACAAGAAGAGCCCGGACGGCAAGCCGCTCAACATCATCCACCGCGACATCAGCCCGCCGAACATCCTGATCTCCTACGAGGGCGAGGTGAAGCTCATCGACTTCGGCCTCGCCAAGGCCGCGAGCTCGTCGGTCCAGACCCAGGCCGGAATCATCAAGGGCAAGCTCGCCTACATGTCGCCGGAGCAGGTCCGCGGCGCCCAGCTCGACGCCCGCAGCGACATCTTCGCCCTCGGCATCGTCTTCTTCGAGCTGATGACCGGCAAGCGCCTCTTCCGCCGCGACAGCGACATCGAGACCTTCGAGAGCGTCCGCCAGTGCAAGATCCCGAAGCCCAGCGAGATCAACCCGGCGATACCTGCGCCCCTCGAGAAGATCCTGATGAAGTCCCTCGCCCGCAACCTCGACGACCGCTACGCCGCCGCCGCCGCCCTCGCCGGGGACCTCCGCGAATTCGTCTTCACCCACCATCTGCGCTACCGCGGCGACCAGCTCGGCGCGTGGATGCGCAAGATCTTCAACAAGCAGTAAGCACCGCGTCGCCCTTACCCGCGGAGGCCGATCCGTCGGACCATCGTCAGGTAGCGCGGCGACTTGCGGTCGAGTTCGACGATCCCGACCGTGTTCGCGAGGGTATGCACCACGAAGAGCTTCTCTCGCACCTGGTCGACGATCAGCTCGTTCGGTCCGTCATCGACCTCGATCGTCGCCACCACCTGAAAGGAACCCAGCGCCACCGCGGCGACCGCGTCCGCGGAGTAGCAGCTGACGAAGGCCATCGCCTCGCCTTCGGGCGGGCGTGACACCGCCAGCACGTTCGGGTTCTCGCACAGCGCGACGCTCGCGAGCGTGTCGTTGATCGGCACGCCGCTCTCGCGCAGCCGCGTGTCCACCCGCGCGAGCGCGGGCGGCGTCGTGTGGACGATCAGCAGCCGCTCGCCGTCCTCCGGATCTTCGAACTCGAGGCCCCCCATGAAGGGCCGGTCGCCCACCTCTCCGATGTTGACCCCCTCAAGGCGGTAGGCCCCGAAGCGAATCAGGTCGTCCCGGCCGGTCTCGAC
>CAZMML010000373.1:0-4737 GCA_964567335.1 uncultured Nannocystis sp.
GGTCTGGATCTCGCGGCCCTCGCCGGTGTCCCACAGCTTGGCCGTGCGGTCGGTGCTGAGGGTGATGAGCGCGTCGGCCTCGGGCGAGAACACGGCGGCGGAGATCGGCGCGCTGTGCCCGGCGAGGTCGCTGACGTAGCGGAACTCCTCGGCGTCGAGCAGCTCCGCCGAGTTGAGGCTGCCGAGGACGACGAGCCGGCCGCCGGGCGAGAACCCGGCGACGCGGTAGCTGCTGCGCATGCCGAGCTGGTTCTCCTGCAGCAGCCCGCCGGACTTCGAGTCCCACCGCCGCAGCGACCCGTCGGCCGCCGCAGAGACGACGTGCAGGCCGTCTCGCGAGAAGCTGGCGCCGAGGACAGGCCGCTTGTGGTCGAGGTTGGCGATCGCCGCGCCCGTCGCCCCGTCCCACAGGCGCAGGCTCGGGTCGTCCTCGGCCCAGGTGAGCAGGCGCCCGGATCCCGTCGCGGCGAAGACGACCCCGACGACCGGCCCGGTGTGCCCCGCGAGCACGACGACCAGCTCGCCGCTCGCGGCGTTCCACAGGCGCGCGGTCTTGTCGTCGCTGGCGGTGACGATGTGCGCGCCGTCCGGCGAGAAGCGCGCGACCCGCACGCTCGCGGTGTGCCCCTTGAGCGTCGGGACCGGGTTGTTCAGGGTCCCGTCCCAGAGCCGGGCCGTGTTGTCGCCGCCGACGGTGACGAGGCGCTCGCCGTCCGGCGAGAAGCTCGCCTCGCGGACGCTGGCCGTGTGCCCCTCGAGCGTCACGATCAGCTGACCGGTGCGGGCGCTCCACAGGCGGGCGGTCGCGTCGTCGCTGGTGGTCAGCACCCGCGCGCCGTCCGGCGAGAAGCGGAGCGAGCGGATCCGATCGGCGTGGCCGACCAGCGTCGCCGAGATCGCGCCCGTCACGAGGTCGCGGATCGTCGCCGTCTTCCCGTCCGCCACCGCCAGCGCGGGCTCGCCGGGCGAGAGCGCCGCCCGATCGACCGACCCGGTGAGGCGCACGATCGGCTTGCCGGCGGCGTTCCACACCGCGGCGCCCTCGTCGGTCCAGGTGACGACGAGGTCGCCGCGCGGCGTGAGGATCGCCCCCTTCACCGGCCGGTCGTGGGCGAGCGTCGCCAGCGAGGCGCCGTCCCGGCCCCACAGGCGCACCGAGCGGTCCTCCCCGATCGTCAGCAGGCGGCCGCCGTGGGCGGCGAAGGAGATCGCGAGCACGGCACCGCTGTGCTTCTTGAGCTGGAGGAGCGGGCCGCCGCTGGCGTCCCACAGGCGGGTCACGCCGTCGTCGCCGGCCGTGGCGAAGACCGGCTCGTCGGGCGCGACCGTCATCGCCAGGACGGTGTGGGTCTGCGCGCGCGGCGGGCCCCCGCGGGGGCGGGCGGGGTGGCCCGCGTTGGGCCGGGCCCGCGTCCCCCCTTTGATGTCTCGGCGGTCGCCGGCGCCCGCGCGCGCCCCCGCCGGCAGCGGCGAGAGGCCCGGCTCCTTTGGGTCGGTGGGCCTGGCCCGCGGAGGGACCGCGACGCCGCGGTAGGTCTCGACGAGCTCGCCCGAGGCGGCGTTCCACAGCCGGGCCGCGTGGTCCTCGCTGACGGTCAGGATCCGCGTGTCGTCGCTCGAGAAGGCGGCGGTGAGCACCGCGGTGTCGTGCAGGAGCGTGCGGATCGGCCGCCCCGACACCGCGTCCCACAGGTGCGCCGTGCGGTCCATCCCGGCGGTCAGCACCCGCGTCCCGTCGTGCGAGAACTCGGCGACGCGGACGTCGTCGGCGTGCCGCAGGACGATCGGCCGCTGCACCGGGGCCGCGACCGCGGCCGCGAGCCCCTGCATCACCCGCGGCGGGATCTCCCGCCCGCGCGCGAGCGCGGCCCCGGCGGCCTTGATCGCGGTGCGCAGCGCCTCGCGCTCCTGCCCCGCCTGCTGCGAGAGCAGCAGCGCCTCGGCGCCGCGGCGCTCGAGCGCCGCGTCCTCGCGCGCGCGCTCGCTGATGCTGCGGAGCTGCTCCTTGCTCTGCTCCGCGACCACGAACTGCCAGACGACCGCGGCGAGCAGGGTGCCGAGGGCGACCACCGCGCCGGTGAGGATCGAGATCGTGCGCCGCTGCGACACCGCGCCCTCCTCGGCGCGCTCGCGGCGCTCCCGCTCGATGTCGGCCCGGTAGCGCTCCTTCTCGGCCCGGCGCTGCTCCTCGAGCGCGCCGAGGCGCGCCTGCTCCTGCATGCGCGCGGCCTCCTCGAGGCGGTGGCGGGCCTCGGCCTCGCGGCGGGCGTGGTTGAGGCCCGCCATCAGGAAGTCGTGGTCGCCGGCGGTGAGGTCGTGGCGGCCGCGCGACCACTCGAGCGCGTCCTCGAGGGCGGCGCCGCGGAGGAGGTAGTCGTCGAGCTTGCCGGAGGTCACCCAGCGCTCCACGAACTCGGCGAGCCGCTGCTCCTTCTCCTTCTCGCGCAGCCACTTGTGGTCGTAGACCTCGGCGAACACGAGGTTGCGGACGCCGAGGCGGATCTCGCCCTGCTCGTCCCGCGACTCCGACGCGAGCCCGGTCAGGCGCAGCTCGATCTGGACCGGGTTGTTCGGCTCGACCGGGACCCGCTCGCCGCTGAGGAGCCGGCGGAAGAGGTGGAGGATCTGCCGCACGCGCGCCCGCGAGGGGTTCGAGTCGAGGCGCTTCTCGGCGTAGGCGAGGTTGGCGTCGGCGGTGCGGCCGTTGCGGACGAAGAGCGTGTAGGCCGAGTCGTCGACCCGCTCGGACTCCGACTTGTCGCTGACGGGCCCCCGCCGCACGAGGTCGTCGCAGAGCCGCTGCGCCATGTAGGGGTGCCCCGCGGTCCACGCGTACACCGCGTCGAGGAGGACGTCGGGGCTCCCGCCGAGGCCCTCGAGCCCGGGCCGGAAGGCGTCGAGCTCGGCGCGCGAGAAGTCCTCGAGCCGGATCTCCCGGCCGATGTTGAAGGGCGTCCGCACCGAGTTGGAGATCAGGTCGGCGGGCGCCGCGACCCCGAGCAGGCAGAAGGTCAGCCGCTCGTAGGCCGGGTCCTCGGCGCGCAGGTTGTACGCCGAGCGGATCGAGGCGAAGAAGTCGTCCGAGCTGAAGGGGAGCGCGAGGACCGACTCGACCTCGTCGATGAAGACGACGATCGTGTCCTCGCTGCGGTCGAGCAGCTCGTTGCGCAGGTAGCGGTACCAGCGGTGCACCGGCGTCAGGTGCGGGTGGGTGCTCCAGAAGAGCTCGGGGCTCGGCAGCCCGAGCAGGCTGGCGATCTCGGCGGCGATGCTGAAGTACCACTCGTCGATCGAGACCTGCGTCGAGCCGATGTTGGTGAAGTCGATCGCGCAGCAGCGCACGCCGATCTGCTCGAGGCTCTTGGCGGCCCGGACCCGCAGGCTGGTCTTGCCGATCTGCCGCGGCGCGAGGATGTAGCAGAACTCGCCGCGCTCGAGCGCCTCGAGCAGCTCGCGGTCGGCCCTGCGCTCGATGTAGAACGCGCCCGCCTGGACGGCGCCGCCGACCTGGAAGTGCGCGTTCCTCGGGCTCATAGGCGCAGGCGCTCGTAGAGCCGGTAACGCAGGCGGAAGAGGCCCTTGTCCTCGATCGCCAGGCCGCTGCTCTCGAGCGGCGCCGAGACCTCAGGGTCGAGCTCGATGAGCGCCCCGCCGCGCATCCGCCGGAGCGCCCCGAGCAGCTCGGGCTGACCCTGCAGCCGCCGGGCGTAGCGCTGCAGGAAGTCGTCGAAGAGGCCCGTCAGCTCGCCGATCAGCTCGCGCGCCGAGAGGCCCCCGCCGAGGTTGGCGCGGTGCATCGCCTGACGGATCAAGTAGGGGTGGCCGCCGACGAGCTCGGTCAGCTCGTCGAAGTCGCGCTCGCCCCACTCGAGCCCGTAGAGCTGCGCGAGCTGCTTCACCTGCTCGCGGCTGAAGTCGCCGAGGACGATCGGCGGCGTCAGGTTGAAGGGCGACTGCGTCGGCCGCTCGATCAGCCGCCGCGGGGTGGTGCTGATCCCGAGGACCAGGCGCAGCCGCTCGAGCCGCGGGTCCTGGGCCCAGGCGCGCAGCATGCCGAACCAGTCGTCCTTGAAGGGCAGGCCCCACACCGCGTCGACGCGGTCGAGCGCCAGGACCACCCGCGAGCTCGCGAGCGGCAGGACGTTCTCCCGCATCAGGCGGCCGAGCTTCTGGTTGACGCTCCCCGGCGAGCGCCACAGCGTCGGGACCCAGTCCTCGGGGCCGCCGATCGCGCCGACGATCTGGAACGCGAACTCGCGGGTGAAGTTGGTGTAGTCGCTCTTGGCCTCGTGGTCGAAGGTGTCGAGGTTGATGGCGATCACCCGGCAGGTCCCGCCGTCGGCCTGCAGCACCATGTCGGTGAGGAACTGCGACATCCACGTCTTGCCGAACTTGTCGGGGCCCCACAGCACGACCGGCGCGCCGGGCTGGTCGAGGTAGTTGAGCGCGGTCCGCTCCTCCTCGCCGCGGTGGACGTGCCAGTTCATGTTGTAGGGCGCGCCGGGCGGCTGCACGCGCGCCGCGATCGCGTAGAAGAGGCCGCTGTCGTTCGGGCTCCCGCCCGTCAGCGAGGTGATGAGGCCGGTCGGGATCGGCGCGACCTGCGAGGTCGAGGCCGGCGGCGCGCCCGCCGACGTACTGACCGAAGATACAGGAGGCGGAGGCGGAGGCGGCGGCACCGCCCGCCGCCGCGGCGGCGGCAGGATCTCCGGGCGCGTGCCCTGGTCGTCGAGGAGC
>CAZMML010000374.1:0-4731 GCA_964567335.1 uncultured Nannocystis sp.
GGCGTATGCCCGACCGCCAGCATCCCGATCCCGCCGGCGAAGTCGAGGAAGTGGTTCCCGTCGACGTCCACGATCACCGGCCCGTGCCCGGACGCGACCGCGATCGGCGTCAGCTTCGCCGCCCCCGGGGGCATCGCCGCCTCTCGCCGGGCCACGATCTCGCGGCTCTTCGGCCCAGGGATCTCCGTCTGAAGCTTGATTTGGCGCGACATGCCGCGATGATCCCGCCCCGCCCGCGCCCGCGCAAGCCCGCCCGCGATCCGCGCGCGGATCCGCGACGTCACAAGCCCGGGGCCCGCCTCGTCAGTCCAGCATGACCACCGCCGACTCCGCCCGCGAACGCGCCCTCGTCCAGGTCCAGGCCCTCAGCGGCGCGCTCTTCGCCCTCTTCCTGGCCTTGCACCTCGGCAACCAGGCCCTCGCCGTCCTCGGCCCCGACCGCTATGACGCCGCCCAGGCCGAGCTGCGCCACTTCTATCAGAACCCGCTCGTCGAGCTCTCCCTCGTCGGTAGCGCGCTCGCCGTCCACATCATCGCCAGCGTCTGGCGGATCGTCCGCCGACGCCGGCGGGGCGGCGCCGCCCCAGCCCACCACCGCGCCCGCCACCAGCGCTACAGCGCCTATTTCCTGCTCGCCTCGGTCTTCGGCCACGTCTTCGCCACCCGGGGCGTCGCCCTGATCTACGACGCCCCGCTCGGCTTCGACGGCCTCGCCTACACCATGGTCGTCGCCGGCTTCTTCTTCATCCCCTACTACTTCCTCCTCGGCACGTCGGGCCTCTACCACCTCGTCAACGGCCTCACGCTCGTCCTCCCGCGCCTCGGCCTGCGCCTCCCCCCCGCCGCGCGGAGCGGCCGCCTCGTCGCCGCGCTCGCCCTCGCGGGCGCCCTCGCGATCGCCCTCGGCGTCGCCAGCCTCGCCGGCGCGTTCCACGAAGTCGAGGCGCGCGCCCTCAGCAGCCGCTCCGCCGAGATCTTCGGCCAGGTCTTCCAGTGACTCAGCTCGCCTGCACGCAGTAGAGCCGCAGCGCCGCGTCGCAGGGGAACATTCCGGCATCCGTCCACTGCCCGTCGAACTTCTGGAAGTCCCCCGCGAGGCCCTGATTGTCCATCCCGGCGCTCATCCAGTCGGCGCAGTTGAGCCCGTCCTGCCCGCCGGCCAGGGTGCCCGTCCAGACGGCCGAGTCGTTGCTGCCCACCAGATCCTTCCCGTTCTCGTCGAGGTTGATCGAGGCGTCGTGGAGCATCCCGACGAAGGTCTGGCTCGACCCCGCGACGACCTTCCCGCCTGGGAGCTGGAAGGGGACCTCCGCGGCCACGATCCGCCCCCCCGGCGGCGTGCCTTTGAGGCTGAGCCAGGCGATGAAGCGCTGGCTCCGCGCCCTCACGCTCCCGAGCGCGCTCTGCTCCGCGAGGACCTGACACTGCACGTCCACACCCGGGGCCCCCACGTTGCCCGCGAACTTCATCGAGGTCGTGAAGACGAGCCGGTAGCTGTCGTCGAGACACTCGGCGTCGCACCCGTCGCCCGGCACCAGCGCCCCGTCGTCGCACTCCTCCTTGCCCGCCCATACCTTCCCGTCGCCGCAGCGCGCGTCGCTGCAGCTGCTCGTGCAGTCGTCCGTGTCGTCCGGGTTCCCGTCGTCACACTCCTCGGGCGGCTGCTCCACCCCGTCGCCGCAGCGCGCCCCCTCGCTCGCCCCGCTCGCCTCGCTCGCGCGCGTCGTCCCTGTCCCGGCCGTGACGGTCCCGGCCGTCGACGCGTCCGCCGAGTCGGTCACCGCGTCGACCGGATTAAAACACCCGAAGAGCCCGACCCACAGGAGCCACGAGCGACGAGAGATCCACACCGGGCGATCGTAGCCGACACCACGCCCGCCCGTCTGTGCTCACCCCCGCGCGCCGCCTCCGGCGCGCGCACCCACGGACACGACCCCCACGCGCCCTACGTGCGCGCGCGCCGGCGCCGGAGCGCCAGCCCGACGAGGCCCACCAGCGCGAGCCCGGCCCACCCCGTCGGCTCGACCTCGCAGCGGGCGCAGCCGCCGCCCGACTGCGGCACCGTCAAGGTCGGCGGCAGCGGCTGGACGTTCGGGTCGTAGGTCGGGTTGTTGTTCGGGTTGTTGTTCGGGTCGGGGTTGATGACCGGGTTGTTCGGGTTGTTGTTCACCAGCCCGCGCGGGTAGGGGTTCACCCGCTGCGGGTCGCCCGGCAGCACCGGCACGTCGAAGGTCTTGACCTTGAGGTAGGTGCGGAGCGGCTGGTTGCGCGGCACGAAGGCCAGGTCGCGCGCCGCGATCGCCGGCGGTTGGCCGCCGTTCGGCGGCCCGCCCCAGATCCCGCGCTGCGGGTTGCGGCACGTGATCGGCCCCTCCCACGGGTGGCGGATGATGTAGCGCGCCTGGAAGTTGTTCATGCTCGAGAGCACCGCGCCGACCTCGTTCTGGCCCGGACCGCCGCCCTCGCGCCCGCCCACGATCGGCTGCGCCGCGCGGAACACCAGGTCCTCGCCGAGGCTCTCCGCCCCGTAGCGCGCGTGCAGCCGCGTCAGCACCATCGAGCCAGGGTCCGGGTAGCCGCCGAGCTCCGGCAGCACGTCCGCGCCGAGCACCGTCAGCTCGCTCGGGTCGAGCGGCGGCGTCGGGCACGGGTCGCAGCTCCCCGTCGACCACGCGTACTCGGTCACCACCGCGCCCGGCTGGCGCGCCAGCGTCTGGTCGAAGAGCGCCGCGTAGAAGCCCGGGAAGTTGCGCCGCGTCGCGTCCGCCACCTCGAGGTTGCTCGGGATCGCCACGTTGCGGTAGTTGGCCACCTCGTAGCGCGTGTTGCGGGCCACGATGTGGATGATCAGGTCCTGCTTGCCCTGCGCGTTGAGCAGCCCGAGCCGCACCGGCAGCGCGAAGGTGTCGGTGTCGTAGTGGAAGCGCAGCGGCGACAGCGTCACCTGGCCGCGCGCGTCGAACTTCACCTTCTTGACGTCCACCTTGGCGACGAAGAACTTCATCCCCGCCTGCACGTAGGGTCGCAGCACCTCGCCCGCGCCGTTCGGGATCTTGTAGCGGTTGAGCCGCAGCCACGCGTCGAGGCCGTTCGAGTCCTGCGCGCTGAGGATCAGGATCTGGTACTCGCCGACCGCGAACTTCGCCTCGATCCGCACCCCGTAGTCGGCCGACTTCTTGCTCTCCGCCGCCATCTCGTCCATCGGCGCCGACGACGGCATCGCCCCGCCCATCCGCGAGTACGCCGGCTCCGGCCGCGGGCACGGGTCCTGCTCCCAGTACTCGACCAAGCGCGGCGCCGCCAGCTGGTCGACCCGGTCGAACACCCCGCGCTCCAGCGTCTTCACGTCCGCCTCCTGCAACACCACCGGCACCGGCACCACCATGGCGAAGTCCTGCGGCGGGCCCTGGTAGTTGTTCTGCATCGAGAGGACCGTGCGCTGGCCCTCCCGCATCAGCACCACCTGGGTCGCGTTGTTGTAGAGCTTGCCCTCGGCCCCGCTGACGTAGAAGCCGCAGAACGCGGCCGCCGGCCGCGGCGCGGCGAGGAGGAGGCAGGATGCGAGGGCCGGGACGAAGAGGACGCTGCGAATCGACATGAGACCTCGGGGCGGACCGGGCCAGGGTACGCCCGCGCGCCGCCCCTCAGCAACGCCCCTCGCCGCGCCGCCCTTACAGCGCGGCGAGGAGCGCGGCGCGATTTGATTTGTGGCATGCTCGGATCGATGCGCCCGTCTCTGCTCGCCGGTCTGCTCCCCCTCGGCGTCGCCCTCGCCTGTCACGACGAGGAGCCCTACGGCAGCGTCCCGCTCGACGCCCCCGTCGGCGCCGCCGTCTACGTCGTCAACCGCGGCGACGCCTCGGTCACCGTCGTCGACCTCGACAACCGCACCGTCGCCGGCACGATCGCGCTCATCGGCGCCCGCGCCCCGAGCCACGTCGAGCGCAGCCCCGACGGCGCGCGCCTCGTCGTCTCCGACCCCGAGGTCAGCGCGATCTTCGTCCTCGACGCCGACGACGGCGCCTTCGTGCGCGCGCGCGGCCTCCCGGCGCCGAACCACAGCGGGGTGTACGCGCCTGACCAAAGCGCCATCTTCGCCGCCCAGGCCAGCTCGCCCGGCGCCGTCCTCCGCCTCGACCCCGAGACCCTCATCACCCAGAACCAGGTCGGCGTCGGCGAGGGCCCCCTCGCCCTCACCCGCTCCCTCGACGGCGCCTACCTCTTCTCCGCCAACCACGGCTCGGACGACATCACCGTGATCGCCCCCGCCGAGAACGGCGTCGTCACCCGGATCCTGGTCGACCCCGGCCCCCTCGCCGTGTGGCCCGGCGCGGACGCCGTGTACGTCGCCAGCGACGGCGCGCGCACGATCGCCGCGATCGACCTCGCCAGCCTCGAGATCACCCGCACCTTCGACCTCGGCTTCGCCCCCGGCGCCGCCGCGCTCGCGCCCTCCGGCTTCGAGCTCTGGGTCACCGACCCAGCCGGCGCGCGCGTCACCTTCTGGTCGCTGGACGGTACCATGACCGGCGAGCTCCCCACCGGCCCAGGCGCACGCGCGCTCGCCTTCTCCCCCGACGGCGCCCTCGCCCTCGTCGCCAACGAGGACGACGACTCCCTCAGCGTCATCGACATCCCCATGCGCGCCGTCGTCTCCACCCTCATCACCGGCGACGCCCCCGCCGCCCTCACGGTCCGGCCGGCGCCGCCCTGACGACCTGTCCCAAGGCG
>CAZMML010000375.1:0-4726 GCA_964567335.1 uncultured Nannocystis sp.
GAGCTCCGGGACGCCCTCGGAGTAGGCCCGCATCAGCCCCCGGATCCACGCGCCCTGGTTCGACGAGTGGCCGGAGTAGGGCGGGTTTCCGAGCACCACCGTGATCGCCGGCCCCTCGCCGGACCCCGCGAGGATCTCCGGGACCGCCCCCAGGGCGTCGGCCCGCGCGACGCGCAGCAGCTCCGCGGAGGGTGCCGCCCCCGCACGCGCCAGGGCGGCGCCGATCGCCAGGTGCGTCACCGCGTGCGGCGCCGGCAGCAGCTCAAAGCCGCAGAGCGGCGGCAGCTCGCCGCGGGCGACCCGCTCGCGCCACGCGTCCGCCTGGCCCGCGGCGACCAGCCGCGCGCGGACGTGCCCGAGGATCCCCAGCAAGAAGGCCCCCGTCCCGACCGAGGGATCGACGATCCGCACCCCCGGGCCAGCGGCGAGCCCGCCCGCGACGCCCAGACGATCGGCGAGCAGCGCGTCGACGCTGCGCACGACGTAGTCCACGACCGAACGCGGCGTGTAGTAGACGCCGCGCCGGCCGCGGAGCCCCGGGTCGTACGCGGCGAGGAACACCTCATAGAAGCCGACGAGCGGGTCGTCGCCCGCGCCGAGAGCCGCGTCGTCGGCCCGCCCCAGCGTGGCCGCGATCTCGTCCGCGAGCGCCGCCACTCGCGGATCCACGTCCGGACCTGCGACCCACTCGAGGAGCGGGCGCAGCTCGGGGCTCGCGAGGGACCGCACCGAGGCCGCAGAAATCCGGCCGAAGTCCGGCCCGCCCCCGAGGCGCGCCGCGACGAGCCCGAACGCGATCGCCTGGGCGCACCCGTCGAAGATCTGTGCGGCGTCCCCCTCAGGCCCTCGCAACCCCGACATCGGGGCTCCCGTCGCCTCCGCCAGCGCGTCCCGCAGGCCACGCACCTGCGGCGCGAGGCGACGCGCGAGCTCGCGAGGCGTCCGCGCCCCCGCGGCGACGCGCGCCCGGGCGCGGGAGGGCACGACGCGCGCTCGCACGACGCGTGCGTACCCGAGGCGATCGGACCGCGCAAGGGGTCACTCACGCGCGGCGCAGGCGGCGACGCGCGCGCTCGCCTCGGCCTCGCTCTCGCCGAGCCACGCGATCCGCTCGTCCTGCGTCGGACAGTAGGTCGCCCGCTCGCGCAGGAGCTCGCCCAGACCGGCGACCTCGCTCGTCGCGTGGCGCTCGAGGATCACCCCCGACGCGCTCGCCGCGAGCAGGCGAGCGCCCGGCGTGAGGCCGATCGCCGTCACCCCGGGGAGATCGGGGAAGCGCGCGACGAGGGGCGGCGCCCGCCCCTCGAGGTCCGGCCAGAGCGCGACCGTCCCCTCCCAGTCGGCGCTGACCAGCCCGCTGGCGCTCCAGTGCAGCCCGGTGACCATCGCCTTGTGCAGCGGGGCGAGGCGGACCCGCGAGGGCGCCGCGCCCTCGACCCGCCGGACCCAATCGACGGCCCCGGAGATCCGGCCGACCGCGAGCTCGTCCCTCGATGTCCCGAAGGACATGCTCGTCACCCCCGCGTCGAAGGCCTCGCTCGGGGACGCGACGTAGTCGAGCCAGTGCAGCGAGGGGAGCTCCAGCAGCGCCACGTCGCCGCTGTCGCAGCCGACCGCCGCGACGTCGCCCGCGGGGGCGACGGCCAGCGCCTGGATCGCCGCGCAGGGCGGCGCCGCCTGGGCCGCGCCGACGCGGGTCGCCGCCGGCCCCGCGTAGTCGCCCAGGACCACCGCGGCGCCCTCGGCCCGCAGCAGCCGCCGCGAGCGCGCGTGGATCGCCGCCGGGGCGAGCGCCCCCGCGGGCGCCGCGTCGACGACCACGCGCCCCGGGTCGAGCTCGATCCACGTCGTGACCAGCGCCTCGCCGGATCCGCCGAGCACGACCACCGCGTCGCCCTCGACGATCAGCGTCGCCCCCGGGTCGCTCGGGCCCGGCAGGGCCCGCCGCGCCCGCTCGCGCCAGCCGGTCGGGGTGAGGTCGCGGACGACCAGCTCCACGCCCTCTCCCTCGCCGCGATCCTCCAGCGCCGCCGAGCGCCCCCGCGTGACGTCGACCCCCGCCGCGCCCGACCCCAGCGCGATCGGCCAGCTGCGCGCCCCCTCGCCGAGGCGCCACAGCCACGCGTCATGGGTCTCGCCGAAGCTCGCGAGCCACTGCGCCCCCCGGTCGACCAGCGTGCCGCGGGTCGAGAGCGGCCGGCGGATCACCTGCCGCGGCGCCAGCGACCCGCGATCGATCACCCGCCACGCGTCCAGGCACTCCGCCACCAGCTCGGCCGCCGAGACGTGGGCGACCTCGCAGCTCGGCGGCAGCGGCAGGCAGGTCGCGGTCGACCCGCGGCGGCACAGCGGCGTGAACATGTCGCCGCTCTCGAGGGTCCGCCGGGCGAGGACAAGCCCGCCCCAGGGATCGTCGCCGAGGAACTGCGCGCCCTCGGCGAGCGGCCCGACCTCGACGAAGGCCGCGCCGTCCCACGCCGCGGGCGCGCCGACGCGGCCTCCGCGGTCGAACGCGCCGCTCACCCCGCCCCACGCCGAGACGCGCACGTCGACCAGCCGCGACGACAGCGGCGCCCCCCACTCGGGGTCCGTGTAGACGCGCACCTCCTCCCCGAGCGGGCCCTCGCAGAGCAGCGCGCCGGGCGAGAGCAGCGAGCAGGGCAGGTCGTCGGCCAGCGCGCGGAGCTCCTCCGTCCGGGCCTCCCACAGCCGGACCCGCCCGTCCTCGCCCTCCACCGCGACCCGTCCCGCCGCGACCTGCACCGCCCGGCCGCGCACCGGCGCCGCGTCGACGAGCGCCGCCTCCTCGCCGCCCACGTCCCACACCTCGAGGCCCTCCTCGCGCAGGACCGCCAGCGTCTCGCCCTCGAGCGCGAGCGCGACGAGCCCCCCGGGCGCCGCCTGCGGCAGCGTCAGCGCCGGCCCGCGGCGGCTCCACACCCGGAGGTCGCCGTCCGCGTGCCCGGTGATCAGGCGCTCGCCCTCCGGCGAGAACACCCCCGGCGGACGCGCCCCGGGCAGCACCCGCGCTGGCAGCGGCTCCTGCGTCGCCGCGAAGGCCAGCGGCCGCCAGCGCGGCAGCTCGGGGTGCTCCACCTCGCGCAGCAGCGCCGCCGCCGCCCAGGGCTCGCCCTCCAGCAGGCGCTCCGCCGCCGACACGCGGGTGTTGTCGCGCGACAGGTCGAGCGCGCGGGCGAGGTCCTGGCGCGCCAGCTCCGTGCGCACCGAGTAGGTCGTGCCGACGATCGCCAGCGCGACCACCAGCGCGAGGAGGATCGCGCTGACCACCACCCGACGGGCCCGCTTGAGCCGCCGGCTGCGGACGCTGCGGCTGATCAGCTCGCGCGCCTCGGGCCACACCTCGTCGCTGAACTCCTGCGCGAGCTCGCGGGCCCGCTCGAGCGCCCGCCCGAGCAGGAGCACCCCGTAGCGGCGCGCGTCGGCGATCAGCTCGCGCAGCTCCGTCTGCCGCGAGAGCCGATCGCGGTCCGCCTGGTACCAGTCCCACAGGACAGGCCAGCGCCGGATCAGCGCCTCGTGCGACACCTCGATCGTCCCGTGCTCCTCGTCCGACTGCAGCAGCCGCGCCTCGACCAGCGCCTCGATCGCCCGCTGCCACGCCCCCGCGTCCTGCTGCGGCCGCACCTCGGCGAGCGCGACCCGCCGCCGCGTCCCCGACGCCATGTCGGCGCCGTAGGTGACCAGACGGACGAGGGTCCGCCGCGCGTGGCGGCGCGCCTCCTCGTCGAGGCCGGCCAGGGCCGCGTCGGCGTGCCGCGTCATCGCCCCCCCGACCCCGCCGATCGCGTCGAGCGTCGCGTGGGTCAGGAGGTCGCCGGAGCGCTGCACCCACAGGGCGTCGAGCGCGTACTGCAGCAGCGGCAGCGCCCCGGGCTCGTCGCCGACGTCCTTCAGCAGCCGCGCCGCCAGGCCCTCCTCGAAGCGCAGGCCGAGCCGCTCCGCCGGCCGCGTCACCGCCTCGGCCAGCCGCGCCGTCGACATCCGCGCGACGAAGATCCGGTGGCGCTCGTCGTAGGCGACCTGGTCGAGCCGGGTGCGCGCGTCGTCGAGGGTCAGCTCGCCGCAGCGGCCGAGGAAGTCGACCCGCAGCGTGATCACCACCACCGCCCCGTCCTCGCCCTGCGCCAGCGCCCACAGCGCCCGCGCGAAGGCGGCCGCCTCCGCCGGCGCGGCGTGGGTGAAGACCTCTTCGAACTGGTCGACCACCAGCGCGTAGGGCTCGCCCGCGGGCCGCCGCGCGAGCGCCGCCGCGAGCGCCGCCTGCGGCGCGTGGCCCGGACGGATCACCGCGCTGGCCCACCCGCGGGCCGTCAGCGCCGGCCGCACCCCCGCGAGGACCACCGACGACTTCCCGGTCCCCGACGCGCCGGCCACCACCAGGAAGCGCGGCAGCCCGGCCGCCCGCAGCGCCTCGAGGTCGCCGAGCATCTCGGCCGACTCCTGGTCGCGCCCGTAGAAGAAGCGCGCGTGCCGATCTTCGAAGGCGAGCAGCCCGCGGTAGGGCCGGAACACGATCGGCCGCCGGTCGCTCCCCGCCAGCGCGTGCTGGTAGAGCTGCACGCTCGCCCAGTCGAGCGAGCCCGGCAGCCGCAGCAGCCGCGCCCGCGCCGCCGCGAAGGCCGCCTCGACCGACCGGGTCTCGACCAGCAGCTCCCGGTAGAGCGTCGCCGTGAACTCGAGCGCCGCGGCGCCGGAGAGCGGCAAG
>CAZMML010000376.1:0-4715 GCA_964567335.1 uncultured Nannocystis sp.
CCCGCGCGAGCGCGGCGAGGCGCTCCCGCGCCTGCCGCTCGAGCCCCTCCATCGCCGCGAATTCGGGGCGCATCCGCCGGTGCAGCGCGGCCCACAGCGCGTCCGCCTGGCCCGGGCGGAGGCCGAGCTCATCGGTCGCCCACGCGCGCAGGCGCGGACGCACGAGCCCTGCGAGCAGGACCTTCCCGGCGTCGTCGCGCGGCAGCACGGCGGCAGAGATAGCACGCGCCGCGCGCCGCGGCCACCGCTCATCCGAGCTGGTCGCGGAGCCAGGCGGCGACCCTCCGCCAGATCGGGGCGGAGCGCGGATCGGTGACCAGCGCCATGTGCCCGGGGCGCAGCCCGTGGAGGTCCAGGCGCTCGCTCCGGGGCAGGCGCGACCACAGCCGCGTCGCGGTCGCCGGGGAGACCACACGGTCGCCCTCGCTGAGGACCAGCAGCACCGGACAGGTGACCCGCGCGAGGCCCTCCTCGTAGTCGTAGCCGTCCGCCGCCTCCCAGCGGTCGGCGTCGGCGCAGCGGCGGATGTCGCGGAAGTAGGAGTAGGCCTCGTCGGCGCTGCCGACCCCGAGCCGCCGGACCGGCACCCGCGCGAGCGCGCGGCTGAGGGCGCTGGCGACGCCGATCGCGGCGCGCTTGACCGGCCAGGCGCCGCGCCGGCGCTCGAGGTGCGGGACCCACACCTCGCTGCCGATCGCCACGTGCGCGGCGATCGGCGCCGCCGGGGCCCGCGCGAGGTGAGCGAGGGTCGTGTGCCCGAAGAGCGAGTGGCCGAGCGTGGCGATCGGCAGCTCCGGCGCGAGCGCGCGCGCGTGCGCGACGAGGACCTCGGTGTCCTCGACGAGCTGGTCGTAGGACCAGTCGCCGCCCAGGGCCGCGCTCGGGCCGCTGCGGCCGTGTCCGCGGAGATCCGGCGCGAGCACCCGGAGCCCCGCGGCGAGGAGCTCGGCGGCGACGCAGGGTCGATCCTCGCGGGCGAGCGTCCGCCGGTCGACCATCATCGCGTGGCCCGCGATCACGAGCCCGCGCGGCGGGCCCTCCGGGGTGAGGTCGAGGACCGAGAGGCGCCAGCCGTCGGCGGCGCGGATCGTCCGCTCCACCGCCTGCATCAGGGCCCTGGGACGCGCGCGGCGCGGCCGCTCGCCTCGCCCTCGCGCCGGGCCCAAAAGAGGATCAGCGAGCCGCGCCGCTCGCTCCGGAAGTCGTGCAGGCCGTGGGCCGCGAGCATGCCGCGCAGCTCGGCCGCCTCGAAGATCCGGATCTGGGCCGCCGCCGCGAAGGCCGACTCGGCCACGCGGCGCAGCCCGGCCGTGTGCGCGAAGGTGCTGGCGACGAAGGCCCCGCCCGGCCGCAGCGCCCGCGCGACCTCGGCGACCGCCCCGCTCGGGTCGGGCCAGACGTGGAAGGCCGCGCCCGCGAGCGCGCCCGCCAGGCTGGATGTCTGAAAGGGCAGGCGCGCGACGTCGCCGCGGACCAGCCGCATCAGGCCGCGGTTGTCCGCCGCGGCGCGCTGCAGCATCGGCACCGACCAGTCGAGGCCCCACACGCGCTCGAACTGCCCGGACTCCGCGAGGCGCCGGCCGGTGAAGCCGGGGCCGCAGCTCAGATCGACCACCACCCCGCCGGCCGCCGGCGCGAGCGCGGAGAGGACGAGCTCGAACTCGGCGCCGTAGTCGGGGCGCCCGCCGCTGGCGGCGGCGATGAAGAGCGGGCGCCAGGCGCGCTCGTACACGCGGGCCAGCAGCGGGTTGTGCATCAGCCGCGGCCCGAGCCCGAGCCCGGCGCCCGCCTCGCCCTCCTCCACCGCGGGCAAGAAGTCGAGGTAGCCGCGCTCGCCGGCGTAGCTCCGGCGGCAGCGCGGACAGGCGGCGCCGGGGCCCTCGGCGTCGAGCGGGCCGCAGCAGGTCGGACAGGCGAGTTCGGGCGGGAGGCTCATGGTGACTCGGGGGCGGCCGGGTAGCCGAGCGACGCGATCGCCGCCGCGATCACGTCGGCGGGCGCCGAAGCCGGGTCGTGGCGGACCTCGGCGGCGCCGCGGACGTGGTCCGCCTGGCACGCGAGCACGCCGGGGAGCTTCTCGACCCGCGCGCAGATCGCCGCCTCACACGACCCGCACACCATACCCTCGACGGTGAAGCGGGTCGTCTTCGGCTCGGGCCGCGCGCACGCGGCCGCGACGAGCGCGGCGAAGAGGGCGCGGCGCATCAGTTCGGGGCCACGACGGTGAGGCTGATGGTCGTCCCGAAGGGCACCTTCGACCCGGCGGCCGGGTCCTGCCTCAGCACGTAATTCTCGCCGTGCTCCTCGTGCTCGACCCGCTTGACGTCGCCGGTCTCGAGCCCGGCGTCCTTGAGCGCCGCCTTGGCCTTGGCGAGGTACTTGCCGGTGACCGCCGGGACCTCGATCAGCGGCAGCGCCGCGATCGTCAGCTCGACCGGGGTCCCCGGCTTGACCGTCACGCCCGCCGCGGGCTTCTGGCTCAGCACCGTGCCCGGCGTCTTGCTCGAGTCCTTCTGGATCTCCACCAGCTCGACGCCGAGGCCCTCGAGGGTCGCCTTCGCCTCGGCGATCGGCTTGCCGACGAGGTTCGGGACCTTGGCCTCGCGCGCCTTGGCGACGGTGACGCGGATCTCGCGGGTCGTCGTCAGGGTCGTGCCGGGCGGCGGGTTCTGCTCGAGGATCTCGCCCGCGGGCCGGTCGGCGGCCTCGCGGTCGCCCTCCTGGATGATGATGATGCTCTGGGCGACGGCCATCCGCCGCGCGTCCTTGATGTTGACCCCGACGAACTCCGGCGCGGGGATCGCCGCCGGCGTCGCCTCGGCGGGCTGACTCGGCGGCGGCGTCGTCGGCGGCGGCGTCGGCGCCGCGCTCGGCGGCGGCGTCGACGCGAGCGGCTGGGCCGGCTGCTGCTGGAGCTGTTGCTGCTGCTGCATGCGCTGGATCTGCGGACCGAGCAGCACCTGGACCAGGACGGCCGTGATCAAGGAGATGAGGAACATCTTGACGGTGTCGTTCATGGGGAGGCCCGCGGGTGCCGGAGCATAACCCGGCCCCGGGCTGGCCGGCAAAGCGGGCCCCAAAAAACCCCGCCAAAAATCCCCGGGCTCCGCGCCCCGGGGTGTATGCTCGGGCGCCGTGGACGCCCCTGCTCCGCCCCCTCTCCCGCCCGACCGCTCCGAGGCGAGCTTCCGCGACTTCAAAGAGGCGCTGAGCCCCGCTCAGGCGCTCGCCGAGGCGAACCGCTGCCTCTACTGCGCGGACGCCCCTTGCGTCCAGCACTGCCCGACCGCCATCAATATCCCGGAGTTCATCCGCAAGATCTCGACCGGCAATCTCAAGGGCTCGGCCCGGACGATCCTGTCCAGCAACATCTTCGGCATGAGCTGCGCCCGGGTCTGCCCCGTCGAGGTCCTGTGCGCCGGGGCCTGCGTCTACAACGAGACCGACGCCCCTCCGATCGCGATCGGCCGCCTCCAGCGTCACGCCACCGACGCCGCGCTCGCCGAGGGCTGGCGCTTCTTCGAGGCGGGCCCCGACAGCGGCCGCTCGGTCGCGCTCGTCGGCGGCGGCCCGGCCTCCCTCGCGGCCGCCCACGAGCTGCGCCGCCGCGGCCACGCCTGCACGATCTACGACGCCGGCCGCTGGCTCGGCGGCCTCAACACCACCGGCGTCGCGCCCTACAAGCTCCGCGCCGACGCCGCCCTCGCCGAGGTCGCCTACGTCCTCGGGATCGGCGGGATCGAGGTCCGCTCCGGCGTCGTCGTCGGCCGCGACCTCTCGTGGGACGACCTGCTCGCGCGCCACGACGCGATCTTCATCGGCGTCGGCCTCGGCGCCGACCGCACCCTCGACATCCCCGGCAAGGAGCTCGCGGGCGTCGAGGGCGCGGTCGCCTTCATCGAGCGCTTCAAGCTCGGCCGCGTCGCGCTCGCCGGGGTCGCCCGCGCGCTCGTGCTCGGCGGCGGCAACACGGCGATCGACGCCGTCCGCGAGCTGCTCGGCCTCGGCGTCCCCGAGGTGACGATGGTGTACCGCGGGGCACCCGAGGAGATGAGCGGCTACGCGCACGAGTGGACGGCCGCCAAGGTCGAGGGCGCCCGCGCGCTCTTCCGCGCCGGTCCGCTCGCCTACCTCGGCCGCGAGGGCCGCGTCGTCGGCGTCCGCTGCGCCCGCCTCGGCGCCGACCGCCGTCCCACCGGCGAGACCTTCGAGCTGCCCGCCGACCTCGTGCTGCTGGCGATCGGTCAGGCCCGGCTCGGCGAGCTGGTCCGCGGGCTCCCCGGGGTCGAGGTCGCCGACGGTCGCGTCGTCGTCGACGCCCAAGGCGCGACCGGGAACCCGCGCGTGTTCGCGGGCGGCGACTGCATCAGCGGCGGGCAAGAGGTCGTCAACGCGGTCGCCGAGGGCAAGCGCGCGGCCGAGGCGATCGACCGCGCGCTGCAGCGCGGAGGAGCGGACCATGGTTAACCTGAGCGCAGGGACATCCGTCGACCTGACCGCGAACACGGCCGGGATCGTGACGCCCAACCCCTTCTGGCTCGCGTCGGCGCCGCCGACCAACTCCGGCGCCCAGATCATGCGGGCCTTCGACGCCGGCTGGGGCGGCGCGGTGTGGAAGACGCTCGGGACCCCGATCCAGAACGTCTCGAGCCGCTTCGGCGGGCTCCACTACAAGGGCACCCGCGCGATCGGCTTCAACAACATCGAGCTCATCA
>CAZMML010000377.1:0-4712 GCA_964567335.1 uncultured Nannocystis sp.
CGCCCGCCGAGCCCGCGACGACGAACGCGGAGCGCACGCTTGCGGCCGAGCCGCCCGCCAATCCTCCGGCCGCCTCCGGCGCGACCGCGACGACGAACGCTGAGCGCACGCTCGCGGCCTCGCCGCCCGCGGATCCTCCGGCCGCCTCCGGCGCGATCGCGCCCGCCGCGGAGCCGCCACCACCCTCGCCCGCGGCGGACCTCGCCCCCGCCCTCGCGGAGCCCTCGCCCCGTGCGACCCCTGAGCCGCCCGCCGCGGGGCCTTCGCTCCGCACCTCGCCCGAGCCCCAGCCCGAGCCGGCGCGCCCGACCTCCTTCGCCGTCGGCGACGACGACGAGCCCGTGCCGCCGCGCCCCTCCGCCCGCGAGGGTGAGGTCGGCGGTGAGATCGACATCGACGGCCCGAACGGCGTCAAGGTGCGCTGGCAGATCCGCTGGCGACTCGGATGAAAAGGGAGTGAGATCATGAGCCTCGCACGGGACCTCGCCAAGATCCTCCGGGACCAGTTCCAGATGCACGTCGCCTGGATGCCCGTGACCACCCGTTTCTCGCTCGGCGACTACGGCCAGTGGCGCGACGGCGTGTTCGTCTCGCTCGGCAACATCGCCGAATTCGGCGTCACGCCCCGCGTCGAGACGGGCCGCGCGATCTCCTTCAATTTCTCGTCGGTCCGCGCGAGCACCACGCACATCGTGGCTGGAGCGCGCGTGCCGACGATGCCGGCCGGCGACGTCGAGGCCGAGACGCGGATCTCGTTCGGCCAGGCCGGCTCGTTCCTGATCAACGCCGGGAAGCTGACCTCGACGCGGATCAGCAACATCGCCGAGGTCGCGCGCCGCCTCGACGACACCGGGCGCTGGCACTGGCAGTACAAGATCGTCGGCGAGCTCTTCATGGGCGAGGATGTCCTGCTCGTCGCGACCACCGAGCGCGACACCAACGTCTCGCTGCGCGGACGGGCGAACGCGCTCGCGGGCCTCCAGGGCGGCGGCGTCGGCGGCCGGCTGCAGGTCAGCGCCGACAAGCGTCTCGGCCTCGAGATCGTCGGCGGCGCGGGGCCCGTCGGGCTCGGCCTCTTCCGCGTCCGAATCTCGGGCGCCCCGGTCGTCGACTTCTACGACGAGCAAGCGGCCCCCAACCTCTTCGTCGATCGCCAGGGCCGGGTCGCCGAGGTCCTGCCGGAGAGCGACTGGAGCGAGTCCCCCCCGGACGACGAGCTCGCCGAGTGATACGACCCAAGGGCGAGGAACCACGCGAGACGACGGAGACCGCGGGGTCCGTCCGGGGGACGCGCCCTCGCCCCGCGGCGGCGAGGTCTGCGGCGAGTTCGAGGGCGTGGGGGCGCAGGCCTTCCGGATCCGCGGGAACCTCCGCTGGCGGATCTGCGTGACGATCCGCCGGCGGGTCCGCCGAGCCGCGGCTGGCACCCGGCGTGGCTTCCGCCCGAGACGGCCCCGACGTTCTCGCGGAGATCGACGCACTCCTCGATCGTCACGCCCGCGGGGATCGCCGCGATCCTGAAGGACCGAGGGCGACGGTCGGGCTCGGACAAGCCGTTCCACGACCTTCGGGTCTCGGAGCTGGAGAAGGCTTGGGGCTTCGTTCCCGCGAGATCGCGGCCAGGCTCCGCGGTTCGACGTCCACGCGCAAGGTCTGGCGCCAGGACGGCCTGCTGAAGGCGCATGCCCTCAGCGACAAGCACGAGCACCTGTTCGCGCCGCCCGGAGCCGACGGGTCCACGAGATACAAGTGGAAGGGCCTGTCATAAATTCATCGAGAACGCAATTACAGGCGGCTCGATTGTTGCAGGCTGCCTCTCCACGCTCGGCAGCGTTCGCGGCGCCCCATGACTTCTTCTTGATCTAGGCTATCGGCACATCTTACGCCCCACGGCGCATCCTCGCGTGCAAGGGCCGCGGCTTCTGCCCGTCGTGCATGGACCGGCGGAGGGCGCGGCGGTGCTGGTCGATCACGTGCTGCGCGTGGTCGGCTATCGCCAGCGGGTCCTCTCGCTCGCAGGCCTCATGGCGGGATCAGGCGCGAGTCCGGGTCCGGGACCTGGCGAAGCCTGACCCGCGCGAATACCTCAACGACCCTGGCCAGGAGCGCCCGCTCGGCTCGCAGGCGGGACCGCGACGGGCGGGATAAGTTGTTAGACTTGCGGCGATATGAGCTGCCCGCGGTCGGGGCGCAGGGTCGTTCGATAGCATTGGGATGACGAGCAGCGTCGGCCCGCGATTGCCTGGGGAATGGTGGTCAGACCTACATCGATACGAACGGCTCACGGGCCGGGCACGGGGTCGTTGCGACCGATGGTGCGATATCGGGATGATGAGCAGAATCGGCGCTCAATTCGACTGGGGTAAGGTGGTCAGGCCTCCGCCTTGACAGTCCGGTGAGGGTCGGCCAGCGTGCTCCGCACGGGTTCGCATTGCGGCTCCCGCGAGGTGTCGGGGGCGTGACTGCGACCGATCGAGGGTGGGCGAGATGACGACTGAGAACACGGGTGGTGTGGGGCTGGGCACGGTGCGGAAGGGCACCGCCTTGGGCGGAGCGGTGTACGTGGAGCTGCCGGAGATGGCGATCTCCTTCGCGCGCGGGTTGATCCTCCAGATGTGGGTGCGTCCCGACGTCCTCCAGGACGCCGAGCTCTTCACCCTCGCCGGGACGATCCGTCTCGTCGCCCGCAAGGACGGCGATGTCGACTTCTGGTGGGGCAGCAACCGCGCCTCGGGCAAGTTCAGCCTCATGGTCGGCGTGTGGAACCACATCACCGTCGTCCTGGATCCCGGAGGCGTGGCCCTCTATCTCGATGGTGTCCTCACGAGCGTCGCAAGCGCGTCGAGCATGCCTGTCGAGGCCGCGCGGGCTGGAAACGCGATCGGCGTCGCTTCGGGTCGTACGAGTGGCGCCTTCAGCGGGGCGATCGCCGACGTGCGCCTGTGGAACCGCAGCAGCGGGCTCGCGGTGATCCTCGACCGTCGGCTCCGCGACCTCCGAGGCGACGAGCCCGGCCTCGTCGGTCGCTGGACCCTCGAGGGCGCGACGGGCGTGCGCGACACCTCGAGCTTCGGCCGCGACGGCGCGTTGCGCGGCGGCGCCTTCAAGGCCGGCGCGTCGAGCTTCACGATCTCCCCGCCGCTCGCTCGATGCCTCGATCTCAAGGGCGAGGGCGTGGTCGTGGTCGACACGACCCTGACGGTGAGCCGCAGCTTCACCTGGCAGGCGCAGGTCCTGGTCCGCGATCTGGCCCGGGAGAGCGAGCTCGTCCGGGTGAATGGGCTCCTTATCTCGACGATGAGCGGCATCGTCACCGTCACGGCTTCAAGCCGGAAGTACCGCTCCGCGGCGCTGCTCACGGCCAACACCTGGGCGAGCCTCGCCCTGCGGATCGGCGACGACGGCAAGGTGGCGCTCTTCGTCGCCGGCGCGCCGGTCTCGCTCACGGACGTCGGTGCGGCTCAGACGGTCATCGGCGCCTCCGTCAGGCTCGGCGAGAAGCTCGACGGCCAGATGGCGGAGGTCCGTCTGTGGACGCGCGCGCTCACCAGCGCCGAGATCGCCGACACGTCGGCCCGTCGGATCCACGGGTGGGCCCCCGGTCTCCTCGGTTGTTGGCGCCTCGACGAAGAGATCGAAGACACGAGCTCGTTGCGCGCGACGGCCTACGCGGACGCGGACTTCAAGGGCCAGAGCCAGAGCCTGGGCGTCGGCCGCTACGACTGGAACGCGCTGACGGTCGGCAACAACACGCTGTCGTCGCTGCGGGTGCCGTACGGGCTCAGGGTGACGCTCTACGAGCAGGGCGGCTTCGCCGGCGCGGGCGAGGTCTACAAGGCCGACGTGTCGCTCGTCGCCAAGAACGACGTGACCTCGTCGATCGTGGTCGAGGAGCGCACTCCGCCGCAGGCGACGATCTACGCGGACGGGAACTACGCGGGCTCGAGCCAGAGCCTCCGCGTCGGCCGCTACGACTGGAGCGAGTTGACGATCGGCAACGACACGCTGTCGTCGCTGCGGGTGCCGGCCGGGCTCCGGGTGACGCTCTATGAGCACGGCGGCTTCACCGGCGCGCGCTGGGTCTACTACGCCGACCAGGCGCAGGTCGGCAACAACGACGCGACCTCGTCGATCGTGGTCGAGCGTTGCAGGGAGCCCGTCAACGCCGATCCCTCGGGTCCGGTCGCGCGGACCTTCGGCGCGCTTCCGGCCGCCAGCACCCTCGTCCTCGCCAACGCGCCGCGGGTCGCTCCGCCGCGGGTCGCGGGCCTGGGCGGGGCCCTCGAGCTGCCGACGGTCGAGGCGATCGGTGAGGGCGGGTTCACGGCGCAGATGTGGGTCAACCTCGATCCGCTCGCCGGTGAGGCCCCGCTCTTCCAGCTCGACGGCTTCGCGACCCTGTACCCCGACCCGAACTTCGCCGGCACTCCGCAGGTGCTCCGGCGGGGCAGCCACGACGTCGGCGCGTTGACGGTCGGCAACGACAAGCTCTCGTCGATCCGGGTCTCCTCGGGGACCCGCGCGACGCTCTACAAGGAGAGCGGCTTCAAGGGCGACTCCTACGGGGTCGACGAGGACCTCGCCACCCTCACGTGGATGGACAACCTTGCCTCGTCGATCAAGGTCGAGGGGGCGCCCGCCGTCGAGGTGCGCGCGCGAAGCGACGGTGACGCCCTCGGGCTCACGGTCAAGATCACCGGGGCCGGCAACGA
>CAZMML010000378.1:0-4711 GCA_964567335.1 uncultured Nannocystis sp.
GCGTCGAGCCCGGAGCGGATCATGCAGGCCGGGTGCTTCGTGGCGTCGCTCGAGGCCGACAACCCCTACCGTGAGCCGGCGCGGGCGCAGTGCGAGCGCTGGCGCGGGTACCTGAGCGGGCTGCACGCTGCCGAGGCGCGGATGATCCACGAATACGAGGACCTGCGCCTCCTGCTCGAGCTGCGCAGCGTCGCGGTCCCCGCGCAGGAGCGCTCCGCGGCGCGCTTCCTCGAGAGCCACGCGGCGCTCTCGCCGGAGCGTTACCCGCGGATCCGGGCGGTGCAGCGGGCGCGACAGCGGCTCGCGCGCGGCCAGCGGGCGAGCCTGCCGCGCTTCTCCACGACGAGCGTCGAGGCGGGTCAAGAAGCGCGAGGATCCTCGCCAGGGACGGGGCTCGACCACACGACCTACCGCAAGGCGGTGAGCGTCGCCCTGCTGCCGCGCTGGATCCCCGGCGGCCTGGCGGCCTCGGCCCGGGTGCTCGGTCGGATCGCCTACGTCCATGAGGTCGGCTTCGAGGTGGCGTACGCCGAGCAGCGGCGCGGGCTACAGCGCGACCTGCTGGCGCTTGCGACCTACGAGCGGGTCTTCCGCCCGGACAAGGTCGTGCGCCCGGCGATCGGCGCGGCGATCGGCGCGCTGATCCCCGTGGGGGCCTGCGCCGCGCCTCGCGGCTGCACGCCCGCGGCGGGGGTGTTCGGGCTCAGCGGCGGCGCTCGCGTCTCGATTACGCCGTGGTTCTCGCTGGTGGCGCAAGGGCTGATCCTCGGGCTCACGGCGCCGCCCCACGTCAGCGCGGGGCTCGGCGGCGGGATCGAATTCACGATCCCCGCCGGGCGCGACTGGCCGCAGTGATGCCGCGTTGCCTGGCTCTCGGGACAGTCGGTGCGGAGCCGGGTCAGCGATCGTCGCGGATCTGCGGCGGCGGCGGGCGCGGGACCTCTGGCCGCCGTTCGATGGTTCGGCGCTCGCGGAGCGTCCACATCAACCGGCGAAGCAGCAAGGCAGCGACGGCTGCAGCGACCACGCCGAGGAAGATCAGGGTCATGATCGAGCCGGAGAGCTGCTTCACTTGGTTCGAGCGTAGCAGGCGGCCGCGGGGTCTGCGGCGTCCGTGGTGGGCGCGGGACGGCGCGACACCGCGAGCGGGGCCCGGAGAGCGTCCCCTGGCGCGTCCTTGCAGATCGATCCGTGCCGGTGTCGTCATGCGCTAGCGGGGTGCCAGCGAGATGGCGGCGAGGAAGTAGGGCGCGCCCCGGGTCAGCGGGAGGATCTGCAGCTCGTCGAAGCCCTGGGCGGCGTCGGGGATCGCCACCAGGAGCCGCTCGAGGTGCACCGGCTGGCCTGGCTCGCGCTCTTCGGCGGTGCGTGCGAGTGCGCTCGCTAGCAGCGCGCCGCCCTTGCGGAAGCGGACCTCGTACTTGCCGGGGCTGAGGGCGATCCGGAGGTCGCGCCCCTCGCTCGGGCCCTCCATCGCCACGAAGACGCCCTGCTCGTCGAAGCGGTGGGTCGGTCGCTCGGGCAGCTCGGGGCCGATCTGGGCCTGGCGCAGGCGGGGCGCGCCGAAGTAGCGGTAGGCCTCGCGGTCGACGAGCGCCGCTGCGGCGCCGGTGTTGAGGCGCCAGATCGCGGCCAGGCGCTCGCGGCTCCACAGCGGGCCGCGGGTGACCAGCGAGACCAGGCGCCACAGCTCCTCGACCTTCGGGTCCTTGAAGCGGGGCGCGCCGCTGCGGGCGGTGTCGAGGTAGCCGGCGGGGATCGGGCGGGTGAAGTGGCCGATCCGCCAGTGGACGAAGCGGAGCGCGGGCAGGCGGGCGAGCAGCGGGTCGGCGAGGCCCTGGTTGTCGATGAGGGTCAGGTCGGGCGGGGAGAAGTAGCCGAGGATCCCGACGTTGGACTCGAGCTCGACCGTGCGCGTCGGTCCGGGGCGGAGCTTGCTGTGCATCGCCTCGGCCCTGCGGCGCCAGTTGTGGAAGGGCCGCTCGCCGCCGACGCGGGCCCGGAAGAGCGCCGAGGCGGCGCCGTAGAAGCGGCGCTCATCGACGATCCCGGTGTTCTCGATCTTCGCCCGCTCGGGGTCGTCGTCGTCGCGGATCAGGAGCGTCGGGCGCTCGCCGATCATCCCCAGCGCCAGCAGGGTGGCCGCCGCGGGGAGGGCGGCGCGGAGGCGCGTGGCGACGACCTGGCTCAGGAGGATCGCCGCGACCACGAGGGGCGGGGTCAAGAGGCGGCCGCGCATGAAGTCGCCGCCGATCCACACGAGGTAGAGCAGGTAGGCGAGCACGCCCGCGGCGAGCGCGAGGTGATCGCGGCGGCGGGTGATCGCGGGGACGCCGAGGGACGCGACGATCGCCACCATCGTCAGCGGGTCGTGGCGCAGGCCGTCGAGCAGGTAGAGGGCGCCTTGCAGCAGCACCTCGGAGGTCGGGTGGCCGTGGCCGAGCTTGGCGAGGGCGGTGTTGGGGACCAGCGCGCCGTAGTAGAAGAGGGAGAAGAGCTCCCAGGCGATCAGCGGGGCGGCGCCCGCGGCGAGCGCCCGCGCGATCGTCCGCGCGTGGGCGCGGCCCTCGGCGCGGAGGCCCTGTCCCGCGCGCCAGATCCACGCGGGGGCGAAGAGCAGCGCGAGGTCGAGGCGGCAGAGGGCGCCGAGGGCGGCGGCGAGCGTGAGCGCTCGCAGGGGGGCGCCGCGGACGAGCTGGTGGGCGAAGAGCGCGACGAGGAGGTGCGAGAGCGGGTTCTCGAGGCCTCCCGTGGAGAAGTCGACGAAGGCGCGCGAGAGCCCGAGCACGAGCAGGAGGACGACGGCGTCGGTGCCGCCGCGGGTGAGCCAGCGCTCGGAGAGCCGCAGCGCGGCGATCGACACGGCGACCGACACGGCGATCGTGGTGTAGAAGGCCTCGCGGGTGATGAAGTAGAAGGGCGAGAGGAGGAGGAGCCAGAGCGGGTGGGTGTAGGCCTGGACGCGCTCGCCGGGGTTCCAGGTCAGGCCGCGGCCGGCGACGAAGTTGTCGACGGTGCGGAGGGTGATGAACGCGTCGTCGCTGATCCACGCGTAGGCGATCACGAGCCCGACGACGGCGACGCGCAGGACCAGCACCACCAGTGCGGCTGGGTCGCGGGCCTCGGGGGACGTGTTCACGGCGGTGCGCGAGTATAGAGAGGTGGCCGCGTCGCGCACAAGCGCGCCCGCGCGGCGGCCGCGCTCGCGCGTCCGCGCGGAGCCGGTCCGCGCCGCGCGTGTTCTCCCTTTGATCAAGCGCGATGCCGACACTCCGCGCATGCCCGCCAGCACGCTCCTGCGCTCCCTCCCCACGGTCCTGCTCCTCCTCGCGGCCTGTCCGCCGACCACCGACGACCAGGTAGGCGGATCCGCCCAGCCCGACAGCAGCTCGAGCGGCTCCACCTCGGGCGACGATCCGAGCGAGACCGACACCGGGACGACCGACGCGCCGACCACCGGGGCGGGCACGACCGGAGTCAGCTCGTCGACGGGCGAACCCGGGTCCTCGACCGGTGATGGGTCGAGCAGCACCGGGGAGCACGCGCTCCCGGCGTGGTGCCCCTACGATCTCGCGGGCGTCGCGGTCGGGCTTACGGCGAGCAAGGACGGCTTGTCGACCGAGCTCGACGCGCAGACCTGCGGCGCGGAGAAGGCGGCGAGCTTCCTCGTCGCGGCGTCGAGCGCGACGGAGCTCGAGCTGGCGGTGTGCGCCTCGCAGCCGTGCGGAGAGTGCGACGTGGACGAGAAGCTGGCGGTGAGCCTGAAGCTCCCGCCGGGCGTCTCAGGCCTGCCGCCTCAGCTCGCGCCGGGCACGTGCGTGCAGGTCGAGGCGCGGTGGGACAAGCCGACGGACGAGCCCGGGCTCTGCGGGGTCTCGCGGCTGGCGACCACGCTGATCGTCGCGGGCCAGCAGGAGCCGATCCCTCGCTTCCTGTACCGCCACGCCGGCGCGCTGCCGGCGAGCGACACGCACGGGACCTTCGCGTTCACGGGCGAGGCGGCGCCTCCGGGCGCCTTCCCCTGCCCCTGCGAGGGGGACTGCTGCGCGCAGCAGCCGGGCTCGCTCCCGGTCGCGTTCACGGCCAAGTTCGGGCAGGGCGAGGTCGGTCTGCTGCCGCTCGAGCCGCCGGACACGACGCCGGCCTTCATCGTCGAGACGGTCGAGGGCGACGAGCTGACCGCGAGCGTGACGCTGATCCGCTCGACGATCCCGAGCGTCTGCGACGCGCCGGGGCAGCACGAGTGGATCCTGCGGCTCGTGCCGTAGCGCCGAGCTGACGCGCCCTGAGGGGCTCAGAACTGGAAGTAGATGAAGGGCTGCGGGGCCTCGGGGGCGAGCAGCACGCAGGCGTAGAGGAGCGCGACGAGCACGAGGAAGCGCAGCGCGGCGGGCAGGCGCCAGATCCGGGCGGCCCAGGCGTCCGAGCCGTCGCGCCCCGCGACCTGCACGAGCACGACGCCGGCGATCGCCGCCGCCCAGAGGGCGAGCACGCGGGCCTCGCCGGAGGCCTCGACCTGGACGAGCCAGGCGCCGAGGTCGAGGTGCGGGAGGTCGAGCAGCTTGCGGAAGATCGCGCCGCAGTCGGCGAGCGACGCGGCGCGGAAGAGCACCCAGCCGAGGCAGACGAGGTGGAAGAAGACCAGCCAGCGGACGAGAGTGACGAGCGGGCCGAGGCCGCGGAGGCGCTCGCGGAGGCGGTCCCAGAGCGC
>CAZMML010000379.1:0-4700 GCA_964567335.1 uncultured Nannocystis sp.
CCGAGTCCGGCGAGGGCCGCAAGGTCGAGCACCTGGTCCAGCCGCTGCGCGACATCTTCGCGGCGGTGTTCTTCATCTCGGTCGGGATGTCGATCAACCCCGCGGACATCGCGGCCCACTGGCTGCCGGTGCTGGTGCTCACGCTGCTGGTCCTCGTCGGCAAGGTGGCCGGCGTGTCGCTCGGCGGCTTCCTCAGCGGCAACGGGCTCCGCAGCTCGATCCGCGCGGGCATGAGCCTGGCCCAGATCGGCGAGTTCTCGTTCATCATCGCCTCGCTCGGGATCTCCAAGGGGGCGACCGGGAGCTTCCTCTTCCCGGTCGCCGTCGCGGTCTCGCTGCTCACGTCGCTGACGACGCCCTGGATGGTCCGGCGCTCCGAGGCGGCCGCGGAGGCGATCGATCGCCGGCTCCCGAGCAAGATGCAGACCTTCGTCTCCTTCTACGAGAGCTGGCTCGCCGAGCTCCGCACGACCCCGCAGGCGGTCTCGGTGTGGCGGCAGATCCGCGGGACCGCGCTGATGCTCACCCTCGACGCGACCCTCCTGCTCGCCGCGCTCGCCGGGGCGCACTACGTGCACGAGCCCGTGGTCGCGGCCCTGACCCGGCGCGTCGGCGCGATGCAGGACGTGGTCGAGCTGACGTGGACGGCGACGACGCTGGCGATCGCCGGCGTGTTCTTCACGGGGGTGCTGCGCCGCACCGGCGAGCTCGCGCGGATCCTCGCGGAGATCGTGATGCCGACCGAGCGCTCCGAGGACGGCGCGGAGCTCGGCGGGGCGCCGCGCCGCGTCTTCACGGTGGCGCTCGAGCTGGCGCTGGGCCTCGCGGTCGGGCTGCCGCTTGTCGCGATCTCGCAGCCCTTCGTGCCGCTGAGCTCGGGCCTGGTCGTGCTGGTGCTGGTCTTCGCGGCGATGGCGTACAACCTGTGGCGCGGGATGACGAACCTGCAGGGCGAGGTCCGGGCGGGCGCGCAGCTCGTGGTCGACGTCCTCAAGCGCCAGAGCCACCAGGCGCACGAGTCGGTGGTGAAGCCCAAGACGCTGGTGCCCGGGCTGCCGGGGCTGACGCCGGTCCGCCTGACCGCCGAGAGCGCAGCGGTCGGCAAGAGCCTGGCGCAGATCAACCTCCGCGCCCGCACCGGCGCGGCGCTGCTGGCGATCAGCCGCGAGGGCAAGGCGGTCCAGCCGCTGCCCCGCGAGAAGCTGCTCGCGGGCGACGTGCTCTCGCTGGTCGGCCCGCACGAGGCGATCGAGCGCGCGACCGAGGTGCTGCTCCGGGGGCCCGCGGTCGACCCCACGTTCCTGAGCTACACGAGCTAGCTCGCGCCGCCGCGGCCGCTAGCGGACGAAGCCGTTCTCGTCGCGGCGGCGGAGGAAGGCCGGGATGTCGCTGGGGTCGGCGCTGGGGTCGTGGCGCTGGGGCTGACGGACCGGGGCCTGGACCTGAGGCGCGGGCGGCGTGACGACGCCCGCGCGGCTCATGCCAGCCGAGCTGGCCGAGGGGCCAGGTAGTGGAGGCGTGAGGCGCTCGCCGGCCACGAGGCGGTCGGCCATCGACTGGCGCACGGCGGCCGGGCCGGGCTGCGCGACGACCGGGGCCGGGACGAACATCGGGTTGAGGGCCGGCTGAGGGCCGGGGACCTGGACCTGCGAGCGTCGGCGGGTCTGGACGGTCGAGGTGTGGGAGCGGATGACCTGCTCGAGCTCCTCCTCGGCGGGGGCGTGGCGGTCGAAGCCGGTGGCGATCACCGTGATCCGGAGGGAGTCGCCCATGTTGGGGTCGATCACGGCGCCGAAGATGATGTTGCAGTCCTCGTGCGCGGCCTCCTGGATCAGCGAGGCGGCCTCCTCGACCTCGTGGAGCTTGAGGTCGGGTCCGGCGGTGATGTTGATGAGGATCCCTTGCGCGCCGTGGATCGTGACGTCCTCGAGCAGCGGCGAGCTGATCGCCTGCTGCGCCGCGGCGAGCGCCCGGCCCTCGTCGTGGCCTATGCCCATGCCCATCAGCGCGCGGCCCTGGCCGGACATGATCGTCCGGACGTCGGCGAAGTCGACGTTGATGATCCCCGGGACCGTGATCAGGTCGGAGACGCCCTGGGTCGCGTGCTGGAGCACCTCGTCGGCGAGGCGGAAGCTGTCGAGCAGGCTGGTGTTGGCGCTGGTGACCTGGAGCAGCCGGTCGTTCGGGATCGTGATCAGGGTGTCGACGGCCTTCTCGAGCTTCTCGATCCCCTGCTCGGCGAAGCGGAGCCGCCGCTTGCCCTCGAAGCGGAAGGGCTTGGTCACCACGCCGACGGTCAGGGCGCCCATCTCGCGGGCGACCTGAGCGATGATCGGGGCGGCGCCGGTGCCGGTGCCGCCGCCCATCCCCGCGGTGACGAAGACCATGTCGGCGCCGCGCAGCGCCTCGGCGAGCTCATTGACGCTCTCGAGCGCGGCCTCGCGCCCCTTCTCGGGGTTCGCGCCGGCCCCGAGCCCGCGAGTGATGTCCTTGCCGAGCTGGATGACCGTCGGCGCGAGGCTCTTCTCGAGCGCCTGCACGTCGGTGTTCGCGCTGAAGAACTCCACGCCCTCGACCTTGTTCGCGATCATCGTGTTGACAGCGTTGCCGCCGGCCCCACCGACCCCGATGACCTTGATCTTCGCCTGCTGAACGCTCTCTTCGAGCTCGAACTGCGCCATAAGACCTGCCCGCTTGTACACACGCACTTATCCGAGCCGATCTCGCATTGCAAAAAATTTGTGATCCTCGCGGATCTATGTATTCCGATGTGGTTTTATATCCTACACGACTCCGAACGGCCGCCCGTGGCTACCCGTGAGACCGCGTCAATTCGCGGCGGGACGGCTCCGCAGATCCGAAGCGGGGGGTCTTGGGGGGATGACCTCAAGGACATGTCACAGAGATCCAGACGCGGGCCAGCCTTCCGGTCGGGGGTCGGGTCGCGATGGGTCGATCGTTTTTCAGGGAGATCGGCTGTCCGCTGTCGGGGGGGTGCGGGTAGGGGGCGCGGAGGGGACTGTCCCAGAGGACAGAAAAGGTGATCAGATCTTCAGGTCAGATCAGGACAAAGGGCGCAGCAGGCGCGGAACCTAGCCGGGCGCGAGATCGCGGGCAAATTTTCGGCGGGCTCACGCGCCGAGGGCCGCGCGCATCGCGGCGATCGCCACGATCCCGAGGTCCTGGCCCAGCCAGAGCTCCTCGGCGAAGACCCCCTGCCAGAGGAGCATCTCGAGGCCGTCCTGGACGACAGCGCCGTGCTCCTCGGCCCGGTCGAGGAGGCCGCCCGGCGCGCGCGGGTAGACGATGTCGATCACCCGGGCGCCGGGGGCCAGCAGCGCCAGCAGCCGCCCTGAGGGGACCGGGAACTCGCGCGGGCCGCCGGCGAGGCCGACGGTGGTGCAGTTGACGAGCAGCTCCACGGTCCCCGGCGGGGGGAGCTGGTCGTAGCCCGTCGCGCGCACGCGTGGGTCGGTCGCGCCGCGAGCGATCAGCCCGGCCGGGTCACGGCTGACCCAGAAGACCTCACCCTTCGGGCTCAAGAGGCCGTGGGTGAAGGCGTCGACGACCGCCAGCGCGCCGCCTCCGCCGCCGAGGATCAGCGCCCGCTCGACCGTCTCGACCCCGATCGTCCGGGCCGCGGCGGTGAAGCCGCGGCCGTCGGTGTTGTGGCCGACGATCTGGCCCTCGTGGAAGCAGATCGTGTTGACGGCGCCGATCCGCCGGGCCGCGGGCGCGAGGACGTCGCAGAGCGCCAGCGCCGGCTGCTTGTGGGGGAGGGTCAGGTTGAGGCCGCCGAAGCCGAGCTCGGCGGCGCCTCGCAGCGCCGTCGCCAGCCCCGCCGCCGGCACGTGGAAGGCGAGGTAGCGGTGCGGGAGCTCGAGCGCCGCGAACGCGGCCGTGTGCATCGCGGGGGAGCGCGAGTGGGCGATCGGATCGCCGAGGACGCCGAAACAACGAGGGAGCACGCCCCAGGGTACCGCCGCGCCCTCACGGCGTGTAGCGGTAGACCCGCCAGTGCGGCCCGCCCTCGCGGCCGAGGACCTGCCAGCCCCAGGCCGCGTCGTCCTCGTGCGGGACGCCCTCGGCCGTGAGGATCAAGTCGGGCTTGCGGTCGCCGTCGAGGTCGCCGAGCTCCCACAGGACGGTGTCCTCGACCTGCGGCACGGGATCGGCAGGGCCGCGGCTCCACAGGTACCCGCGGCCTGCTAGCCCGCCGGTCGGCATCGGCCAGTGACGCGCCGGCTCGAAGCCCGCCGCGCCGCCGAAGTGGACCTCCCAGCGCGGGTCCTCCGCGCCCCCGAGCGAGCGGCGGGAGTAGCTCTGGTCCTGCACCCGGGCCTCGTTGGTGATCACGAGGTCGAGACGCCGGTCGCCGTTGAGGTCGAGCAGCTCCCAGCCTTGCAGATCGAAGGGCGCGTCGAGGGCGCCGGCGACCTCCTGCCCGCCGCGCGGCGAGTGGAAGCCGCGCCCGTGCGCGCCGCCGCCCTCGGCGGGCACGAGCAACGACTCGAACTCGGCGTCGAAGCCGCCGCTCGCGGCGCGGTGGATCCGCCAGTGCGGCGTCCCTTCGGCGTCGAAGACCTGCGGGCCGCTCTGGTCCCACGCCCCGGTCACGACCAGCTCGCGGCGCAGGTCCCCGTCGAGGTCCACCAGCGTCCAGACCTCGTCGCCCTCGGCGGCTCCGCCGCCCTCGATGT
>CAZMML010000380.1:0-4700 GCA_964567335.1 uncultured Nannocystis sp.
GTGTCGACGAGGCGGTACGACTCGGCGAAGTCGGTGAAGCCGTGGATCCGCGGCGGAGGGCTGGCCATGGCCTCGACTGTGCCACACGCGCCTCAGGGCGTCGGCGGCGCCGCGCCGCGTCGACGCGCGCGGAAGCGCAGGTTGAGCAGCTCGACCCCGAGCGAGAACGCCATCGCGAAGTACACGTAGCCCTTGGAGATCTTCTGCCCGAGCCCGTCGGCGACGAGGAGCACGCCGATCAGCAGGAGGAAGGCGAGCGCGAGGATCTTGACCGAGGGGTGCGCGAGCACGAAGCCCGCGATCACCCTGGCGAAGGCCATCATCACCGCGACCGAGACCAGCACCGCGACGACCATCACCCAGATCTGCTCGGGGGGCACCATGCCGACCGCCGTGATCACCGAGTCGAGCGAGAAGACGAGGTCGAGGGCGATGATCTGGGCGATGATCACGCCGGCGCTCGCCGCCCCGGCGCCCCCGCTGGCGCCCCCGCCCTCCTCGCGCTCGACCTTCGTGTAGATCTCGTTGGTCGACTTGGCGATCAGCACCAGCCCGCCGATCAGGAGGATCAGGTCGCGGCCGCTCAACGTGGCGCCCAGGACCTCGATGAGCGGGCGCGTCAGGCCCATGATCCAGGTGATCGTGAAGAGCAGCCCGAGCCGCATCACCAGCGCCAGGGTGAGCCCGATCCGCGACACCCGGTCGCGGCGCTCGGGCGGCAGCTTGGCCGCGAGGATCGAGATGAAGACGACGTTGTCGATGCCGAGGACGACCTCCATCGCGCAGAGCGAGAGGAGGGCGACCCAGGTCTGCGGATCTTCGACGCCTGGAAACATGGCTCACTGCCCCTGCCCGAGCGAGTATCCGGGCGCCCCGTCGAAGGTGCACAGGTTCTCGGTCTTGATCACGTCGACGCCGCCCTCCGTCAGCGCCGCCAGCAGCGCCACGATCTGGGCGTGCGTCGTCGCCCCCCCGGCGAGGAAGCGGCAGCGCCAGTGGTCGGTGCAGAAGGTCTCGGGGAGCCCCTCGGGCCAGACCTTCACGCCGCGGTTGGTGATCATCGACAACTTGAGCGCGTCGCCTCCGAGCCGCCGAAGCCGGTCGGCGAGCGCCTCCGGGGCCTCATCGCGCGCCTGGACGAAGACGTCGACCCCGACCATCTCCTTGCGCGCGGGCGGCGGGCGGCGGCGGGGCGCGGCCGCGATCGGCAACGCCTTGAAGCGCGCGGGCGGGAGCGTCCGCGGCGCCTGTCCGAGGCGCTCGATGACCGCCCGGGCGAAGGCGCGCGTCCCGACCGAGCCGCCCACGTCGGCGGTGCGCACCCCGTCCTCGAGCGTCGCCAACCACGCGTCGTGGATCGTCCGCGCCGCGTCGACCTGGCCGAGGTGGACCAGCATCATCACCGCCGCCTGCAGCAGTCCCGAGGGGTTGGCGACGTCCTTGCCGGCGATGTCGGGGGCGCTGCCGTGGATCGCCTCGAACATCGCCACCGACTCGCCGATGTTGGCCGAGCCCGCCATCCCGACCGAGCCGGCGATCTGCGCGGCGACGTCGGAGATGATGTCGCCGTAGAGGTTCGGCGTCACGATCACGTCGAAGCGCTCGGGGGTGTCGGCGAGGCGGGCGGCGCCGATGTCGATGATCATGTGCTCCGTCGCCAGGTCCGGGTGCTCCGCCGCGACCTCGTCGAAGACGCGGTGAAAGAGCCCGTCGGTGAGCTTCATGATGTTGTCCTTCGTCATGCACGTGACCCGCTTGCGCCCGTGCGCCCGCGCGTACGCGAAGGCGTGGCGGATCACCCGCTCGCAGCCCGGGCGCGAGACCAGCTTGAGGCACTGGTAGACCTCGTCCGTCTGGCGGTGCTCGATCCCTGCGTAGAGGTCCTCCTCGTTCTCGCGGACGATCACGAGGTCGAGCTTCGGGTGGCGTGAGGGCACGTAGGGGGCGTACGACGCGCAGGGTCGAACGTTGGCGAAGAGGCCGAGCGCCTTGCGCAGGGTGACGTTGAGGCTCTTGTAGCCGCCCCCCTGCGGCGTCGTGATCGGCCCCTTGAGCATCACTCGCGTGCTCCGGAGCGACTCCCACGCCTCGGGCGGGATCCCCGAGGTGTGGCCGGCGCGGTACTCCTGCTCCCCGACGGAGATCCGCTCCGGCGCGAGGAGGGCCCCCCCGGCCGCGAGGATCTCCAGGGTCGCGGTCATGATCTCGGGCCCGACGCCGTCGCCGTAGGCGACAGAGATCGGCGCGGCGTGCGTCGGGCGGGGCGGGGCGACGGGGATGACGGACTCGTAGGGGGCATTCACGGCGGGCACCTCGTGGAACGCGACGAGCTTGGGCCGGATCTGGCTTCGAGTAAAATCAATCATTATGATAAAGAATATAGACTTCCCTCAATGGACTCGCCCTTCACCCTCCACCAGCTCCGCGTCTTCGCCGCGGTCGTCGAGCACAACGGGTTCAGCCGCGCCGCGGCCGCGCTCCACCTCACCCAGCCGACCGTCTCGACCCTGGTCCGCCAGCTCGGGGAGGCGCTGGAGGTCCCCCTCTTCGAGACGCAGGCGCGCGGCGGCGGCCGCAGGCGAGCACACCTCCGCCTGACCCCTGCCGGCGCCGAGGTGCTCGCCGCGGCCCGCGAGGCCGAGCGCCTGACCCGGGGACTGGACGAGCGGCTCGCCGCGCTCGCAGGCGTGCGGCAGGGCCGCTTGCGGGTCTGCGCCGCGAGCACCGCCGAGTACTTCGTGCCGCGCCTGCTCGGGATGTTCCAGCGCCAGCACCCGGGCGTCGAGGTCGAGCTCCAGGTGCTCCCCCGGCGACCCCTGCTCGAGCGCCTGCGGCGCGACGACGACGACCTCTACATCATGGCGCAGCCGCCCTCCGAGCTGCCGGTCGTCGCCGAGGCCTTCGCCGACAACCCGCTGGTCGTGGTCGCCCCGGTGGACCACCCGCTCGCCAGCGCGGGCAAGGTGCCGCTCACGGACCTCGCGCGCCACGAGTGGGTGTCGCGAGAGGATGGCTCCGGCACGCGCCTCGTCACCGAGGGCGCGCTCGCGGCCCGCGGCGTGCGCCTGCCGACGCGGCTGCAGCTCGGCAGCAACGAGGCCGTCAAGCAGGCGGTGCTCGGCGGCTTCGGCCTGGCGATCCTCTCGCTCCACGCGCTGCGCGACGAGCTCCTGCACCGCCGCCGGGTCCGCCTGCTCCCCGTCGAGGGCTTCCCGATCCCGGGCCGCTGGCACTGGATCCACCGCGCCGACCGGCGCCTCTCCGCCGTCGCCGCCGCGGTCCGCGACTTCGCCGCCGCGCACGTCCACGCCCTCGACGCCGACCTCGCGCGCCTGCTCGCGTCGGCCCGCCGCCGCGCGCTGCGGCGCCGACACAAGTGATCTGCCGGCGCGCGGGGCCCGAGCAGAGGCCACGGCCCGTCGCCGAATTGCACGCCCGCGGGGATACGACGGCGCCGAGGGCCGCGCAAGGCTCGGCCTCACGGTGCGGCGAGCGCGAGCGCGTCCGGGCGCGCCGTGAGCCAGGCGATGAGCGCCTCGGTGTCGGGCAGGACCACCGTGGGGTCGTCGCGCAGGAGCGCTGGCGCCGCCCGCTCCAGAAGCCCGCGCGCTCGCTCGAGATCCCGCTCGAGCTCCCACAGCGCCTGCCCGAGGCTGAGGTCGATCGCCGTCCGGGCCTTCTCCGCCAGCTCGCGCTTGCCGGCGATCGCCGCGGCGCGCTCGGCCGACTCGAGCGCCGCGGCGAGCTCACCGGCCTCACGCAGGGCCGAGGCGAGCTTGTGCAGGGTGATCGCCACCTCCGGGTGGTCCTGTCCGAGGCTCGCCTCATAGAGCTCCAGGGCGCGTCGGTACTCGACCGTGGCGCCGGGCGCGTCGCCCTGCGCGCGGAGCACGTCTCCGATCCCCTGGTGGGACACCGCGACGTGCGGGTGGTTCGCGCCGAGCGTCCCCTCGCGGATCGCCAGCGCCTCGCGGTGGGTCGCGAGGGCGCGCGGGTAGTCGCGGAGGAGGTACTCGCACACGGCCATGTTCTCCGTCGCGATCGCGGTCACCGGGTGCCGCGGCCCGCGGCCCGCGGCGAAGATGTCGCGCGCCTTCCGCTGCAGCTCGTGCGCCTCCGCGGGGCGCCTCAGTTGGGCGAGGACGTTGCCGAGGTTGACGTACGAGTTGCCGACCTCGACGTGGGTCGGCCCGAGCTTCTCGAGGCGGATCGCGAGGCCGCGCTCGAGGACGACGCGCGCCTCCTCGAGCGCGCCGCGCTCCGTCAGGATCACGCCGAGCATGTCGTAGGCGTTCGCCACCGACGGGTGATCGGGCCCGAGGTGCCGGCGCCGCAGCTCGAGCACCTTCTCCTTCAGGCGCTGCGCCTCCGCGAACTCGCCGCGGGCCTCCTGGACGATGCCGAGGGCGGCGTAGGTGTCCGACGCGCCGAGGGCCTCCTCCTCGCCGATCCGACGCAGCACCGCGAGCGCGAGCGCACCCCAGCGCGCGCCGTCGCCCGGTCGACCCAGCTCCTTGCCGACGATGTAGATCAGCTCGGTCGCCGCGCGCACCACCGCCTCGTCGTCGCCGTCCGCCTCGGCCTGCCACAGCGCCGCCTCGAGCTCCGCCTCGCTCTCGCCGAAGGCCGCCTCGAGCGCCCGCAGCGCCCCGCGGCGGATGTGGGCCTGCGTGACCAGCGGCGCCCACCCGAGCGCCTCC
>CAZMML010000381.1:0-4691 GCA_964567335.1 uncultured Nannocystis sp.
TCCCGCCCGCAGCTCGCCCTACCTCACCGCGTGGGCGACCTTCGCCCTCCTCGAGGGCAAGAAGGCCGGCTTCAAGGTCGACCAGGACGCGCTGGAGCGCGCCCTCAGCTACCTCGAGACCTTCGTCCGCAGCGGCGAGCAGACCCCCTGGGGCCGCTACTACGACCACACCAGCCGCACCTTCGGCCTCTGGCTGCTCGCCCGCGAGGGCCGCGGCCAGGACCTCTTCTCGCTGATGTGGGCGCGCCGCGACGAGGTCCCGCTCTACGCCCGCGCCCAGCTCATGTCGGCCGCGCACACGCTCGGCCAGGCCCGCGAGCGCGACCTCCTGCTCGCCGACTTCCGCGCCCGCGTCACCGAGGGCGCCAAGACGATCCACTTCGCCGAGCGCAAGACCGAGGCCGAGTCCGAGGGCCTGCAGCTCCTGATGCACTCCGACGTCCAGACCGACGCGGTCACCCTCATGGCGCTGCTCGAGATCGCCCCGGCCGACCCGATCCTGCCCAAGGTGATGGCCGGGATCATGGACGACCGCGACCCGCAGAAGGGCGGCCAGTGGGGCACCACCCACGCCAACGCGTGGGCGCTCCTCGCGGCGAGCCGCTACTTCACCACCGTCGAGAAGGAGGTCCCCGACTACGTCGCCCGGATCTGGCTCGACGCCGCCTTCGCCGGCGAGCAGTCCTTCAAGGGCCGCTCGATGACCGTCACCGACCAGCGCGTGCCCATGGCCCGCCTCATGCGCGAGCTCCCGCGCGAGGTGCTCCTCTCCAAGGAGGGCCCGGGCAAGCTCTACTACCGCCTCGGCCTCCGCTACGCGCCCGCCGACCTGGCGATGAAGGCCGAGGAGCAGGGCTTCACCGTCAGCCGCACCTACGAGCCGCTCGCCCAGGGCGGCGCCCCGCCCGACCCGACCAGCGTCCGCCGCCTCGACGACGGCACCTGGGAGATCAAGGCCGGCGCGCTCGTCCGCGTCAACCTCACCCTCGTCGCCAAGGACCGCGCCAACTTCGTCGTCGTCGACGACCCCCTGCCCGCCGGCTTCGAGGGCCAGAACGCCCGCTTCGCCACCACCCTGCAGGACGTCACCGGCGGCGTCACCAACACCTCCGTCGACTACGGCGGCGGCCTCCCCTGGAACTTCCTCGAGCGCGGCTGGTGGTTCTGGCGCCCCTGGTGGAGCTTCTCGCACACCGACCTCCGCGACGACCGCATGCTCCTCTTCGCCGACCACCTCCCGGCCGGCGTCTACACCTACAGCTACACCGCCCGCGCCACCACGATCGGCGAGTTCCAGCTCCCGCCCGTCCACGCCGAGGCGATGTACATGCCCGAGCTCTTCGGCCACTCCGCCAGCAGCAAGGTCCGCGTCGTCGAGTAGGACCGGAGGGCGCGTCGCGGCGCGCCACGCCGCGCCGCGCCGCGCCGCGCCGCCACCCGTCGCCCGCGGACGTCCACGGCGGCGCGGATCTCCGCGAGCGGGCGCGGCACGCCGGCGCGACGACTCCGACACGCTCGACGTCGATGGCGGTACTGGCAGGCGCAGAAGCTCGTAAAGACGGTGTTGTAGAGGCCGGGGCCGAGCTCGTCGCAGGTCGCCTCGCAGAGGCATCTGCTGCGATCGCCCGGCCTGCCGCTTCGCGGTCGAGAAGGTGCAGTGAACCCCGCCGTGCTACTTTTCGACGATGCCCGCCCCCCGCTCTCTCCTGGCCCTCCTCGTGCTCGTGGCCGCGGGTTGCGGCCCCGGGGGTCCCTCCGAGACCTCCGGCACCGGCTCGTCCGGCTCCGGGGGCAGCTCCTCACCGACCACGACGGCGCCCGAGACCTCGAGCTCGACGACCGCGACCGCGAGCGTCACTGGCACAACCACCTCATCCTCATCAGCCTCCTCCTCGACGGGCCCTGACACGGGCTCGAGCACCGGCCCGGACCCTGGACGGTGCGTGCCGCTGGAGCAGCTCCCCGAGCTCGAGGTCGACGCCGGGCTCGAGCGCTGCCCGGACGACCAGATCTACCGCCCCACCGCGCTGCCCTGCATCCACCCGCTGGCGCTCGATCCCTGCGACGATCCCGGCCTCTGCGAGGCGACCTGCGACGAGCTCGGCGCCGGCCTCTGTAACACCTTGTTCACGAACTTCTGCGCCTGCCAGTACCCCTGCGAGGTCGACGGCGACTGCGCCCCGAACGCGGCCTGCCTGTGCGCGAGCGGCGTGCCGACCGGCGGCGGCGGCTACGACGGCTATGTCCCATTCAGTCAATGTGTCCCGGCCAGCTGCCGCACCGACGCAGACTGCGGGGACTTCCGCTGCGCGCTGAGCCCTGACATCTGCGGCTGGGGGACGCTGACGGGCCTCTTCTGCCACACCCCCGACGACGTGTGCGCCACGGGGCAAGACTGCATCGACGCCGGCCTCGGCAACCTCTGCCAGTTCTCCCCGGCCCAGCAGCGCTGGGTCTGCATCGAGCAAGCGCTCTGCGAGTAGGCCCCGCAGAGCGGCGCAAAATTTTGCGGACCTCACCTCCTCCGGCCCGCAGAGCGAGCACCTAAGCTGCACGCGTGCGCTCCGTGCCCTCCGCCTTCACCGCCCTCGCGCTGGCCCTCGCCCCGTGCGCGGCGGCTCGCGCCGAGCTTCCTCCCACGGCAGCGCCCGCCCCGGAGGGGCCCGCCGCCGCGCCTTCCCACGAATGGACTGAACCAGCCGCGGTGGAGCACCCGTCTCACCCGGGCAAACGCTACCTCGGCTTCGGCGCCGGCGGGATCTTCCTCGGCCTGACCGGGCTCGGGATCGCCGCCCTCGCCGAGTCGGCGATCCTCGAGCGCAGGCAGCGCTGCGCTCAAGCCCTCCAGGGCGACCCTGATCCGCTCGAAGGGACGGTCAACGAGTTCCTCGACTGCGAGGTCTCCCGGGTCGGCAACGGGGTCGCGTCCTTCTTTATGACCTTCGGCCTCCTCGGGGCCATCGCCGCCGGCGCCGGCTCGGGTCTCTCCTTTGCGCGCGCCGAGATCGCGGCGCGCCGCGCCGAGGGTCGACCACCCCGCCGCGGGACCCCAGAGATCGCGGCGGGCGCCGTGATCCTCGCGGGCGGCCTCGCCGCGCTCCCGACCCTCGCCCTCGCCGCGCCCGCCCGCCACGTCGAATGCTCCGGCGACTGCATCGTCGAGCGCTCGCGTCGCCTCCTGATCGGCCTCGACTTCGCCGCCGTCGGCGTCGCCGCGGGCCTCGGCACCCTCGTGGCCGGCCTCGTCCTTCGCGACCATCGCGCCCGCGGCCTCCAGGTCTCGCCGCTCCTGGGCCCCGCCGGCCTCACAGGCCTCTCCCTCCGCGCCCGCTTCTAGCGCCGGCACCGGTGCGTCGCTACGGGCAGGGCGCGAGGTAGGGCTGCAGCAGGGCCTCGTCGCCGCCCCCGCGCGGCGCGAGGAGCACCGCCACGTGGAGGCCGTTGCGCAGGACCACCGGCTCGTAGCCCTCGTGGAAGGTCCCACGCGCGTCCGCCAGCGCGAGCGGCACAGGGTCGGCGAGCGTCCACCCGGACGCCTCCCGCCGCAAGAGGTGGACCTGCCCCCCCTCGAAGTACCAGTGCTCGAAGTAGCGGCGCACCTCGCGGTCGCTCGGAGAATGCGCCAGACCGTGCCCCCCCGCCCACGACACCTCGACGACCCCGTCCGGGTGCCACGCCTGCGTCACCCGCGGGTGGGGCACAGGCGGCAACGACTCCCTCGCTCCAAAGCGCCGAGCCGCCGCGTCCCAGCGCAGCAGGTCTCGCCCCTGGCTGGCCAGAAGGCCAGGATGACGCCGCGAAGGGAACGCCGCCCGGGCGACGCCGCACGTCGGCTCCGGCGCCAGCCCTGCGTCGATCGCCGCCTCGCGCAGGAAGGGCGCCGCGTCCCCCGACCACAGCGCCCGCCATGGCGCGCCGGCTCCGACCAGCACGCCCGGCAGCACCTCGATCAGGCCGGGGCACGTGCTCGCCAGCTCGACCTCCCGCACCTCCGCCGGTCCGTCCCACGGGCGCCGCGTCACGCGGACGCGCCCTGGACCCACCTCGTCGCCGCGGCGGAGCGCCTCCTCGATCAGGCACACTCCCGGCGAGCAGCGCACCGACGCATTCGCGGCGAGCGCCTCACGTCCTAGCACCTTGCCCGTCTCGAGGTCGAGCGTGTAGAGCACCGCGCCCCCGAGGGTCTGCGCCGCGGTCGCCAGGTTGTGGTGCAGCACCAGCCGCGAACGATCCGCCCACACCTGCGCCGGCCAGCCCCACTCGACCTCCGGCAGCGCCTTCGGGGCGCCTGGACGCAGCCCGCCGCCGGGCGCCTGGCCCACCCGCACCAGCGTGCCCGTGCCGCGGTGCGCGACGCTGACGATCACCAGCTCCTGCGCCCCCGCGCCGAGCGCCTGCGGATCCGACACAGGCGCCGGGACGGGCGCGACCGTCAGCGCCCCTGCGTCGTCGAGGGACGCGATCGCCGCCTCGGTCTCGGCGCCACGCCCGCGCCACAGGCTGACGAAGGTGCGTTCGCCGATCTCGATCGGCGCGCCCGCGCGCGCGAGCGCGTGCGAGCTCACCGCCGCGCTCGAGCGGCACGCCCTGCGCGGCGGATCAGCGACCGGCGCCGCGGCCCCGACCGCCGGAGCCCCGGGCGCCGCCTCGACCGCGGGCGCCGCCTCGGGCGCCGCGGGCGACTCGGAGAC
>CAZMML010000382.1:0-4672 GCA_964567335.1 uncultured Nannocystis sp.
ACCAGCCAGGTCCGCCCGCCCTCGACCTCGAGGCGGTAGGGGACGCGCCGGCGCTCGCCGGTCTTGCGGAAGGTGAGCTCGAGGTGCCCGCCTTCGGCGCGGTAGCTGAAGCTGTGGGTGTTGGTCAGGCCGACCTTGCCGTAGCGGTAGAGGCCGAAGCCGCCCTCGTGGAAGAAGTAGAAGCGGGTCGGATCGCCCTCGCGCAGCGCCTCGAAGCGGTGCCAGACGCCGAAGAGCGCGGGGTCGAGGGGGTCGGCGGCGCAGGTGTCCTCGGGGACATCCGGCGCGGGGGCCTCCGAGGGGGCGATGACCACGAGGAGGGCGAGGAGGGCCGCGCCGGAGCAGCTCAAGGAGCGGGTCGTCACGCGCCGAGCCTACCACGCGGGCCTTGCGCCCGGGCCCCGGATCCGCGACCGTGCCGCCGTGACCGCGCCGCAGATCGTGCTGGCCTCCGCCTCGCCGCGCCGCGCCGACCTGCTGCGCGCCGCCGGGATCTCGCTCGTGGTGGCGCCGGTCGACTGCGACGAGCGCTGGTCGCCGGGAGAGCCGCCGCGCGCGTACGTCGAGCGGGTCGCGCGCGCGAAGGCGGAGCTGGCGCTTCAGCCAGGTCGCGTGGTGCTGGCGGCGGACTCGACGGTGTGGCTCGAGGGCCAGGACGAGCCGCTCGGCAAGCCGGCCGATCGCGCGGCGGCGCGGGCGATGATCGGGCGCCTGGCGGGCGGCCGGCACCACGTGTCGACGGCCTTCGCGCTGGTCGACGCGCGGGCCTCGGCGGCCCGCTGGCACGTCGAGGTGGTGACCACGACGGTGTGGTTCCGGCCGCTGGAGGCGGCCGAGATCGAGGTCTACCTGGACGCGGACGACTGGCGCGACAAGGCCGGCGGCTACGGGATCCAGAGCCGCGCGGCCGGGCTGGTGCGCCGGATCGAGGGCAGCTACACGAACGTGGTCGGGCTGCCGCTCGCGGAGGTCCTCGAGGCGCTCACCCGCCTGTAGCGCGCGCCCCCGGAGGCGTCACGGGCCTACTTGTCGCTGGCGGCGCAGAGGAAGTGCGGGCTGGTGGCGCCCTTCTTGAAGTTGTCGATGGCCTCGAAGGCGGCGATCTTCGGGGGGTTGCTCATCAGGTCCCAGTAGTAGGCCATCGAGCAGCCGGAGCAGTTCTTCGTCCCCGGCTCCGTGGGGCCGACGGGGGTCGCGGAGACGAAGTAGTTCCCGCCGTCCGCGGCGGCCCAGTCGGGGCAGTCGTCGCGGTTGAGCGCCACGCCAGCGCAGCTCTGCCCCGGGGTGACGGGGTAGATGGCGAGGATCGCCAGGTAGTTGTCGATCGTCGTGGGCTCGCCGCCGCCGATCGGCGCGAAGGCGGGCGGGAGGGCGAAGGTCGCGGCGAGGTGGGCGGGCGTCCGCGGGATGAAGAGGCGCAGGCCGAGCTTGCCGCACTCGATCTCGGCCTGCTTGGCGGTCATGTCGAGCCCGTCCTGGGCCGCGTACTTGACGAAGGTGTAGCCGCCGCCGTCGGTGGTCATGTCGCAGTAGGCCTCGAGCATCGGCTGGTCCGGGTGCGGCTGGAGGGGGTAGAGGCCCGTCGGTGCGTCGTCGCCCCAGTCGCTCTTGAGCTGATAACAGCTCTCGGCGATCGCGCAGCCCATGAGGCAGCCGGCCTTCGGCGCGGTCTTCGGGTCGTGATCGTCGCAGTCCTCGCCCATCTGCATCTGGACGATACCGTCGCCGCAGCGGGGCCCGAGGGTGCAGTCGAGGTTGCAGCCGTTGTAGGTCCCGTTGTGGTTGTCGGCGCCGAGGTCGCACTCCTCCATGTCCTTGAGGACATGTCCGTCGCCGCATCGCGCCTGCTGGCAGGTGCTGGTGCACGCGGCGTCGTCGGCGTTCGCCGGGCCGTCGTCGCACTCCTCGCCCTCGTCGACGAAGCCGTCGCCGCAGGTCGGCGGGGCGTCGCCGGTCGATGAGCTGGCGCCCGCGGTCGAGCCCGAGCTGGCGAGGCTGGTGGTCTCGTCCTCATCAAAAGTGGTCGTCATCAGGCCTGGGCCGGTCGAGGTGCCCGAGCCGCTGGAGCTGCTCCCGCTCCCCGTGCTGAGGTCGATGACGGTGGTGACCATGCCGCCGTCCTTGCTGAGGCACGCGCTGACGCAGAGAGCGAGGAGGAGCGGGGGGGCGGGCCGTACGAGCATGCGGACTGTCCTCTAGAGGGAGAGAACAATGGCCCGCGCGAAATTGCAACCTGACCGGAGGGGCTCTTTACGCGCCCGCGCCGGGCAGCGTTTGAAAATTATGCGAGGTGGACTACACGAGTTACAGACTGTCTTCCAGCGGACCCTCAATGAGGTCCCGTTGGGGCTGGACGCGTGCGCCGCGGATCATGTCCTGGAAGAGGTTGTCGCGCCGCCACACGTCCCCGGCCAGGAGGCTGATGAGGCCGCGTCGGAGCTGAGGGTCGGGGTTCTCGGCGAAGAAGATGTGAGACACGAGGCGCGTGTGATAGAAGCGCCGGATCAGCTGCTCGAAGCTGTCGTAGGCGATCGCCATCTCGGCGTGGACCCCCGCGAGGAGCGCCGGGTCAGCTTCGCGGCGCTCGCGGAGGGCGGGGACGAGGGCCTGGACGGTGCGCTCGGCGGCGAGGAGCGCGAGCGAGACGCCGGAGGAGAAGACAGGGTCGAGGAAGGCCGCGGCGTCGCCGACGCAGGCCCAGCGCGCGCCGGAGGGGCGGGTGTTCTTGTAGCTCCAATTCCGCAGGGTCCGCAGCGGGCTGCGGCGCGCGCCGGCGGTGAGGCGCTGGAGCAGCGGCGAGGCGGCGAAGGCGGCGTCGAAGGCGGCCTCGTCGATCTTGCCGCGCCACTTGACCAGGCCGGTGCTGATCCGGCCGCCGACGAGGGGGATCATCCAGTGCCAGCCGTCCTCGACGATCAGGACCTTGATGTTGCCCTCGGGGGCGAGCTCGGCGGCGACCTCGGGGCGGAGCTGGTCGAAGTGACAGAAGACGGCGGCGCGCCCGAGCTCGCGCAGCGGGGCGATCGTCCGCGCGGTCTTGCCGAGCAGCGCGTCCTGGCCGGTGCAGTCGAGGAAGAAGCGCGCCTCGTAGGCGCCGCGGTCGGTGCGGACGGCGACTCTTTCAGGGCCGGGGACGACGTCCTCGACGCGCTCGCCGTAGCGGATCTCGGCGCCGCGGGCCTCGGCGGCGCGGGCGAGGTGGTGATCAAAGAGGGCGCGCTCGACCTGCCAGGCGTGCGCGGGGGTGCCGGGCAGGCCGTCGGCGAAGCTGTAGAAGGCCGACTGGCCGGTGCGCTCGTCGATGAACTCGGCGCCCTGCTTGAACTGGAAGGCGACGCGCTCCATGGCGACGCCGAGGCGTTCGAAGATCGGGAGGTCGATCGGGAGCAGCGACTCGCCGATGTGAAAGCGCGGGAAGACCTCGCGCTCGAGCGTGACCGCGCGGAGCCCGGCCTGGGCGAGGAGGTTGGCGGCGGTCGAGCCGGCGGGGCCGGCGCCCGCGATCACGACGTCGTACATGCCACGGTCATACCATGCCGCCGTTGACGCCGATCACCTGGCCGGTGATGTACGCGGCGGCGTCTCCGGCGAGGAAGGCGACCAGCGCGGCGACCTCCTGCGGGGTGCCGAGGCGCTGCGCGGGGATCTTCGGCATGACGTGCTCGAGCGCGACCCCCTGCAGCATGTCGGTGTCGATCAGGCCGGGGGCGACGGCGTTGACGGTGACGCCCTTGCGCGCGAGCTCCTGCGCGAGCGCGCGGGTGGCCCCGATCACGCCGGCCTTGGCGGCGGCGTAGGCGACCTGGCCGCGGTTGCCGAGCTGGGCGGAGACCGAGCTCATGGTGATGATGCGCCCCCAGCGGCGTCGCACCATCGGCATCACGACCGGGCGGGTGATGTTGTAGAAGCCGCCGAGGGTCGTGCGCAGGACGGCGTCCCAGTCGGCGCGCTCGAGCGCGGGGAAGGGGGCGTCGCGGGCGATCCCGGCGGTGTTGACGAGGACGCCGAGCGGGCGCGGGTCGGCGAGCAGCTCGGCGCGCTCGGCGGCGGCGGCGACGTCGGCGCCGACATCGAAGCAGGCGAGCTCGGCGACGCCGCCGGCGGCGCGGATCCGCTGGGCGACGGCCTCGGCGGCGGCGTGGTCGCTGCGGTAGTTGAGGACGACGGGGTGACCGGCGGCGGCGAGGGCCTCGGCGATCGCGGCGCCGATCCCTCGGCTCGCGCCGGTGACGAGGGCGCGGGGTTTCATGCGGTGGACTCCTCGGTGGCGACGTGGATGTGGGCGGCGGCGATCTCGTCGCCGCCGCGGGTGACCCGCGCGCGGTAGTCGGCGAGGGGCCCCTCGAAGGTGAGCTCGGCGGTGATCTCGAGGCGGTCGCCGACGTGCAGGTGCTCGGCGCGGAGGACGAGGTCGCGGCAGGCGACGACGACGCCGCGGGCGATCGGGCGCCCGGCGGCGCGGGCCTTGAGCCCGGCGTGGGCGGCGATCGCCTGGGCCATGTACTCGATCGCCGCGGCCGCGGGCGCGCGGCCCTCGCAGACGAGGAGGTCGTCGCCCTGGACCTCGGCGGCGCAGGTGATCGCTCGCTCGTCAGCGGCGAGGACCTCGGCGAGGAGGAGCATCGGCGGCCGCTGCGGGACGAGCTCGGCGACGGGGGGGTAGCTCACCGCG
>CAZMML010000383.1:0-4641 GCA_964567335.1 uncultured Nannocystis sp.
GCGTGGTTCGTGTCGGTCACGCCGCGGATCGTGATCGCGTACCGGATCCGCAACCTCACCGAGGACCGCTGCTCGGCGCGCGGGCAGACGATCCTCGTCACCACCGATCCCGAGGGTCGGCTTCTGTCGGAGACGCCTGATGTCCTGCTCAAGCACCTGGTCTAGTGGCATCCGCGTGGTCCTCGTCGCCGCGCTCGCGCTCGCCGCGGCGCCGGCGCTCGCGGGCGATCCGGCCGCGGGCGGGGCGCCGGCGGCCGCCGCGGGCCTGACCCTCGACGCGCTGCTGGAGCGCTTCGCGGCGATGAGCGGGCTCTCCGCCAACTTCCGCGAGGAGAAGCGGATGGCGCTGCTGGCGGCGCCGCTGGTCAGCGAGGGGTCGATCTACTTCATCCCGGGGGCGGGGCGGCCCCGCCTGGCGCGGCACACGACGAGCCCCTCGCCGGCCGTGGTGGTGATCGAGGGCGGGGCGCTTCGGGTCGCGGACGCGGCGGGGCGCGAGGAGATCATGCTCGACCGCAGCCCGGCGGTGCGCCTCTTCGTCGACTCCTTCGTCAAGATCTTCGCGGGCGACCGCGCGGCGCTGGCGACCCTCTACACGATGGAGCTGGCGGCCGAGGGCGATCGCTGGACGCTGCGGCTGCGCCCGAAGGTCTCGCCGATCGACAAGCTGATCGAGCGCATCGAGCTGATCGGCGAGGGCGTGACGGTGGAGTCGATGCGGGTGGTCGAGATCGGCGGCGACGAGACGCTGACGACCTTCTCGGCGGTCGACCCGCGGCGGCGCTTCTCGCCGCGCGAGGAGGCCGCCCTCTTCAGCCTGCCGCCGCGCTGAGCGGCTGACTCATGGTTCAGGTCCAAGCAGGCAGCTCGCTGGCCGCACGGGCCGCCCGCGCGGGGCTCGGCCTGGCGCTCGTGGCGGGGCTCGGGCTCTACTGCGCGGCGCGCCTGCGGGTGAGCACGGACGTGACGGCGTTCATGGCGGAGCTCGGCGACGAGCGCCTCGGCGAGCTCTCGCGCGGCCTGGCGGGCTCGGAGCTGACGCGGAGCGTGGTGCTCTCGCTGCGCGACGAGGGCGGCGACCCCTCGGTGGCGATCGCGGGGGCGCAGGCGCTGGCGGAGCGGCTGCGCGAGCTGCCGGAGGTCGCGTGGCTGCGCACCGGTCCGGGCGAGCTGCACGCGGAGGCGATCCACAACCTGTACTTCCCGCGGCGCGGCTACTTCCTGGCCGACACGCCGGAGGGGCGCAGCGCGGCGCTCGCGGAGGCGGGGCTGCGCCGCGCGGCGACGGAGCTTCGGCGGCAGCTCGGGCTGCCGACCTCGACGGTGATCAAGCAGATCGCGCCGGCCGACCCGCTGCTGATCTACCCGCAGCAGCTCCGGCGGCTGGAGGGGGCGCAGGGCGGCGGGGTCGGGCTGCGCGACGGGCACTTCGTCGCCGACGACCAGGCGCTGGTGCTGCTGGCGACCCGCGGCTCGCCCTTCGACGCCGCGAGCCAGGCGCCGGTCGAGGCGGCGATCGTGGCGGCCTTCGCGGAGGTCGACGCGCAGGCGGGCGGGCGGCTGACGCTCGAGCGATCGGGGGTCGCCCGCTTCGCGCTGGCGTCGGAGCGCAGCATGAAGCAGGACGTCGGGCGGATCTCGGCGGTGTCGCTGGTCGGGATCGTGCTGCTCTTCCTGCTGATGTTCCGGTCCCTGCGCCTCGTCGTGCTCTCGCTGGCGCCGCTGGCGGCCGGGATCGCGGCGGCGCTGGCGGCCTGCCTGGCGCTCTTCGGCGAGGTCCACGGGATCACGCTCGCGTTCGGGGCGACGCTCATCGGGGTGTGCATCGACTACTCGGTCCACCTCTTCAACCACCACATGCTCGATCCGCCGCACGGGGGGCCGCGGGCGAGCGCGCGGCGGATCGGGCCCGGGCTGCTGCTCGGCGCGCTGACGACGATCGCCGGCTTCGCCGGGCTGGCGTGGACGAGCTTCCCGGGGCTGCGCGAGGTCGCGGTCTTCGCGACGATCGGGGTGCTGGTGGCGGCGCTGGCGACCCGCTACTGGCTGCCGGACTTCTTGCCCATGTCCCCCAGGCCAGGTCGGGTGCAGCGCGCGGCGGCGCGGGCGCTGGCGCGGGTGGTCCAGCGGCTGCGGCGGCGGCGGGCGGCGCTGGCGGCGCTCCCGGCGGCGGCGCTCGGGCTCGGCGCGCTCGGGCTGCCGCAGATCGAGTGGTCCGACGACGTGCGGCTGCTGACGGCCCTCGACCCGGAGATGCTGGCGGAGGACGAGCGGGTGCGGGCGCGGGTGTCGCGGATGGACGGCGGGCGCTTCGTGGTCGCGTTCGGGGCCGACGAGGAGGCGGCGCTGCAGGGCAACGACGCGGCGGCGGTCCGGCTGGCGGCGGCGCAGGCGGCCGGCGAGATCGAGGCGTTCCGCGGGCTGCACGCGCTGGTGTGGTCGGCGGCGCTGCAGCGCGAGGCGGCGGCGGCGCTGAAGGATCCGGACCTACCGGCGCGGCTCGACGCGGCGTTCGTGGCGGAGGGCTTCCGCGCCGGGTCCTTCGGCAAGTTCTGGAAGGACATGGCGGAGACGCCAGCCCCGCTGCGGCCGGCAGACCTGGCCGGGACGCCGCTCGAGGAGGCGGCGCGGACCTTCCGCGCGGAGCTGGCGAGCGGGGAGGTCGCGCTGGTGACGCTGCTCCGCGGGGTGCGGGACGCGGCGGCGCTGCAGACCCGGCTCTCGGATCTGCCGGACGTGCGCTACTTCGACCAGGCGGCGACGCTGCAGGCGGCCTACGGGCGCTACCGGGCGCGGACGCTCGAGCTGGTGCTGGCGGGGCTCGGGGCGGTGCTGGCGATGGTGTGGCTGCGCTACCGCCGGCTCTCGCTGGCGCTGGCCGCGTTCGCGCCGGCGGTGCTGGCGGCCGCGACGGCGCTGGCGCTGATCGCCCTGAGCGGGGCGACGATCGGGATCCTCCACGTGGTGGCGCTGCTGCTGATCCTCAGCATGGGGGTCGACTACGGGGTGTTCCTCGCCGAGAGCCGCGGCGACCCCGGCGGCTTCGAGGCGACGCTGCTGAGCGTGCTGGTCGCGTGCCTGTCGACGGTGCTGGCCTTCGGGCTGCTGGCGATGTCGTCGAGCCCGGCGCTGCACGCGATCGGGCTGACCGTGGGGCTCGGGGTGCTGCTCAGCCTGGTGCTGGCGCCGGCCGCGATGGTGCTGGTCGGGGAAGGAGGCGACCGGTGAGGTGTCTCTTGGGACTTTGCCTGATCGCTGGGTCGATCGGGGCATGTACGAAGGAGCAGCCCAGGACGGGATCGCCGGAGGCGCCGCCGACGCTGCGCGAGGCCGACTACCCGGGCGAGCTGGCGGCGACGCTGTCAGGGCCGGACTTCCTGGCGCGTCAGCGGCTGAAGGGGAGCGCGCGCGGGCGGGAGTTCGGCGGCGAGGTGGTGGTGCAGAAGCAGGGGGAGACGCTGACGCTGATCGGGCTGACGCCCTTCGGGACCAAGGCCTTCGTGGCGCGGCAGGTCGGCGGAGAGGTGTCGTACCAGGCGCTCGCGCCCGAGGGGGCGCTGCCCTTCCCGCCGCGCTTCATGCTGCTCGACATCAACCGTGCGCTCTTCATCGGGCTGCCGGGGGCGCCGCTCGCGGACGGGGTCCACCGGGGCGAGCGCGCGGGCGAGACCATCACGGAGCGCTGGCAAGGCGGGGCGCTGCTCGAGCGACGCTTCGCGCGGCTGGACGGGCGGCCGAGTGGGGAGATCGTGATCGCGTACGAGGGCGGCCTCCGCCCCGGCGAGGCGCCGCCGACGCAGCGGCTTCAGAACGGTTGGTTCGGCTACTCGATCGCGGTCGAGACGGTGCAGTGGCAGCGTCTCTGAGCCGCCGCTGCGACGTTCGGTCCGATGTGGGGCAGTCGGTGACGGGCTCAGGGGCGGAGGGCGAGGGCTTCGCGGAGCTTGCCCAGGACGTCCGGGAGGCGCGAGGCGGGGACGCTGACGCGGGTCGGCATGCCGCCGCCGAGGCCGAAGAGGGCGACGAAGTCGAGGCCGCTGTCGAAGGCGGCGGCGATGTTGAGGGTGTGGCCGTCGACGATGACGGCGACGACGGCGCGGGTCTGGCCGAGGAGGAGGAGCTCGGTCTTGTCGAAGTCGGGGGCGCCGGGGGGGACGCGGAGGAGGGCGACGCCGCCGGAGACCTCGAAGGCGGCGGCGAGCTGGGCGGCGGCGGCGGACTTGCGGGCGAAGTCGGCGGCGGCGGCGGCGATCGCGTCGTCCTCGACGCCGCGCGGCATGCCAGCGACGAGCCAGCGGACGATCCGGATCAGGAGGACGGTGTCCTCGAAGTGCGCGCGCAGGGCCTGGTCGATCCGCGTGGCGATCGGGCCGACGGGGCCGATCCGCGTGTCGACGGCGCGGGCGTCATCGTCGGCGCCGGGGTAGGGCTCGGCGCCGCCGAGGAGCCACTTGGCCGCGGAGTAGAGGCCGTCGAGATCGAAGTGGGCGACGATCGTGTCGATCGGGCCGGTCTGTCGCACGAGCTCGGGGGTGACGATCTCGGGGCAGGCGCCGTGCTCGGCCTTGGTGTGGAGGACGAAGCGCGGGTCGCCGCGGTACTGGGCGTGGCGCTCGTGGTCGTGGTGGTCGACCCAGCGGG
>CAZMML010000384.1:0-236 GCA_964567335.1 uncultured Nannocystis sp.
CGGCTACGCGAGCTTCGCCTTCCGCCCGACCGGGGGCGCCGAGGCGGTGCCAGGCGAGGGTCACGGGCGGACCCTGCTGCGGCTCGCCCGCGAGGCGATCCGCGAGGCGCTCGGGGCCGGCCCGGCGCTCACCGCGGGCGGCGCCTGGCTCGGCGAGCCCGGCGCGACCTTCGTGACCCTGCGTATGGGCGGCGCGCTGCGGGGGTGCATCGGCTCGCTCGAGGCGCGGCGGCCGC
>CAZMML010000384.1:246-4636 GCA_964567335.1 uncultured Nannocystis sp.
AGGCGCTGGCGGATGCTAATATCCGCAATCTTGACGCCGACAACGCGCGGGCGGCCGCGCTCCGCGACCCACGCTTCTCGCCGCTGACCCGCCCGGAGCTCGACGCGGTGGAGATCGAAGTCTCGCTCCTGTCGCCGTCGAGCCCGATCCGCTTCACCGACGAGGCCGACCTCTTCGCCCAGATCGTCCCCGGACGCGACGGCGTGATCCTCTCGGCCGGCGGGAGGCGAGCGACCTTCCTGCCGCAGGTGTGGGACGAGCTCCCGGACCCCGCGACGTTCTTCGGGCACCTCCGGCGCAAGGCCGGGCTGGGCCCGGACTTCCCGCTGACCCGCTGCACGGTGGAGCGCTACGCCGTGCGCAAGTGGACCGAGGCGCAGGAGGGGATCCGACCATGAACGCGCCCTACGACGCCCGCTGGTGGCACGCGCTCGCCGACGGGCGGCTGCAGTGCGACCTCTGTCCGCGCGAGTGCCAGCTCCACGACGACCAGCGCGGGCTCTGCTTCGTCCGCCAGCGGCGCGGCGATCGCATGGTCCTGACCACCTACGGCCGCTCGTCGGGCTTCTGCGTCGACCCGATCGAGAAGAAGCCGCTCAACCACTTCTACCCCGGCAGCTCCGTGCTCTCCTTCGGCACCGCCGGCTGCAACCTCGCGTGCAAGTTCTGCCAGAACTGGGACATCAGCAAGTCGCGCGAGATGGACACGCTGATGGACGCCGCCGACCCGGCGACGATCGCCCGCGCGGCCGAGCAGCTCGGCTGCAAGTCGGTCGCCTTCACCTACAACGACCCGGTGATCTTCGCCGAGTACGCGATCGACGTCGCGGAGGCCTGCCACGCCCGCGGGATCAAGACCGTCGCGGTCACCGCCGGCTACATGCACGACGCGCCGCGGCGCGAGTTCTACGCCGCGATCGACGCCGCCAACGTCGACCTCAAGGCCTTCACCGACGAGTTCTACGTCAAGCTCACCGGCTCGCGCCTGCGGCCGGTCCTCGACACGCTGGTCTACCTCAAGCACGAGACCGACGTGTGGCTCGAGATCACGACCCTGCTGATCCCGGGCAAGAACGACTCCTCCGAGGAGATCGACGCGCTCAGCCGGTGGGTCGCGCGCGAGCTCGGGCCCGACGTGCCGCTGCACTTCTCCGCCTTCCACCCCGACTACAAGCTCGACGACCTGCCGCCGACGCCGCCGGCGACCCTCGCGCGGGCGCGCGCGATCGCCATGGGCAACGGCCTCGCCTACGTCTACACCGGCAACGTCCACGACCTCGCCGGCGGTACGACCCTCTGCCCGAACTGCCAGGCGCCGGCGGTCGTCCGCGACTGGTACCGGATCCTCCGCCACTCCGTCACCGCCGAGGGCCGCTGCCAGGCCTGCGGCCACGCGATCGCCGGCCGCTTCGAGCCCTTCGTCAGCGCCTTCGGCCCGCGCCGCGTGCCCGTCCGCCTGGCCCAGTTCCGCGGGCCCTGAGGCGAGGAGGGCGGCGCGTCAGAGGTCCTGCCCGGCGAGCGTCCACATGCCGATCGTGTTGGCGTCGAGGGTCGCCTGCGTGACGTCGATCCAGCCGGCCTGCGGGTTGTCTCCGCAGTGGCCGACGATGATGTCGATGATGTAGACGTCGGTGCTCTCCTCGCTGACGCCGTCGCCGTAGTGGTAGTCGACGACGTCCTGGGACATGTCGCCGATCACGCCGCGCTTCCAGTTGAGCCCCCAGCGGTCGTCGAGCTGCCGCAGGCGGCGCACGACCTCGAAGAGGAACTCGTTGTTTCCGCCCATGTCGAGGCAGGAGCCCGCCAGCAGGTCGGGGCGCTCGAGCGCGACCTGCTCGACGATCGCGAAGCCGTCGGGCGGCGGGTCGGGCGGCGTCGACTGCGGCGGGCCGCTCGGCTCGCCGGGTCCGGGCTCGTCGACGCCGCTGCTGCTGGCGTCGCCCGTCGTGGTCGTGGTGGTGGTCGTCGTGCTGGTGCCCGGGTCGCTGCTCACGGCGCCCGTCGAGCCCGCGCTCGTCCCCTCGCTTGGGTCGGCCGAGCTGCCTCCGTCCGGGCTGCAACCGAAGCACGCGCCGAAGCCGGCGCCGTCGGCGTCGCAGATCTGCGCGCCCGGGAGCCCGCCGCCCGGACACGCACACCCGCGCTGCTCGCCGGGGACGCAGGGCGTCGCGTCGGAGGCGCCGTCGCCGCAGGAGACGAGGAGGAGAGAGAGGAGGAGGGGTGCGCGCATGCGCGCAAGCATACTGGCGATTGCGCGCGCGCGGTAGTTTTCGCGCGCCTGCCGGGCGCCCTCCGGTCAGGGCGTGGCGGCGAGCTTGGCGTCGAGGCGGGTCCAGCGCTCGGGCCACGGGACCTGCTCCCGCGTCAGCTCCTGGAGGGCCGCGAAGGGGGTCTTCTGGGCGGGGTCGTAGAGGCGCTGGAGCAGCCTCACGGTCCGCTCGCGATCCTGCTGGAGCGCCTGCTCGAAGGCCGAGATGATGTGCGGGTTGTCCTCGAGATCGCGGAGCTGAAGCACGTGCGCGGCGATCTCCGGGTGCTCCTCGGGGACCCCGAACGTCGGGAAGATCGTGGCCCACTCGGAGTAGCGGTGCTCGTGCTCGCCGACCGCCTCGCGGAGGAGGCGCGCGAGCGGGCCGAAGGAGCCCGACCTGCTCTCCTGGCGCCCGCCCATGATCACCCCCTCGCGGTAGGTCTCCTCGCGGGCGGCGCACACGGTGCAGTGGCGGTGCCGAGTGATCTGGTCCTTGGGGTAGTTGTGCAGCAAGCTCGCCACCACGAAGCCAGCCGCGAAGCCGCCGACCAGGCCGAGCACGGAGTTCCTCGTCATCCCGCGAGCGTACACGGATCGGCGCCTCGCGGACCTCGGGCCCGCCGATGCCGGACGCGTGCGATACTGTCGGGGTGATCGTCCGCGCCGCGCCGCTCGACGCCCGCGCGTGGTCCCTGCGCGTCGAGACGCGCGGGGCCGCGGCGCGCTGGGCCGAGGTCGCGGCCGGGCTGGCGCGCGATCCGGCCCTGGGCGACGCGCTGACGGAGGCGTTGCTCGCGGCGCCCTTTGAGGCGGTCTTCTGGGAGGCGCGACCCGTCGGCCCGGACGAGCGCGACGCGGCCTTCGAGAGCGTGGTGCTCGCGGCGCCGGGTCTCGCGCGCGAGCCGGCGGACGGGGCTTCCTTCGCGGCGCCGCTGGCCGGCGCGCGGGCGCCGGAGGTCCGCTGCTTCCCCAACCTCTCCGGTGACGCCGAGCTGGTCGTGCCAGCGCCCGGCGACGCCCCGGGCGGGTACCCGCACCTCACGGCCTTCTTGCGGCGGGCCCCTGCCGCGCAGGTGCTCGCGCTCTGGGGAGAGCTCGGTCGCGCGATCGATCGCTGGCACGAGACGCGGAGGTCGCGGGTGTGGGTCAGCACGGCCGGACTCGGGGTGGCCTGGTTGCATGTCCGCCTCGACAGCCGGCCGAAGTACGTCAAGTGGGGCCCCTACCGGGTCCGGGCCTGAGCTCGGGACCTGGATCGGCCCGATCCCCGCGGGCGACGCCTGCGTCGTCAAGTACGGGGCGGACCACGCCGTCCAGGTGGAAGCGGATCCACGACGTCGGCTCGGCGGGCGACGTCGCCAGGACGGTCACGACCTGGGACGGGCGACGAGGCGGCCCGGCGGAGGCGACTCGCGGTGGTAGAGTCGCGCCCGTGGTGCCCCCTGCCGGCTGGTGCTGGGACGAGGTCGCGGACGCCCTCGCGGCAGGGCTGCAGCGCGCGAGCGCGGAGCTCGAGCTCGAGCAGGCGGTCCGCGGCCTCGACGCCCTCGCGGAGCTGGGGCTGCACCCGATCCTCCACGCGGCCCTCCGCGCGGCCGGCCATGGCGTGAGCGCCGAGGTCCGCTTCCCGCGCGAGCGCGGCAAGCGGCGCCGCACCGAGGGCTCGCGCTGCGACATCGTGCTCACGCCGCGGGGGGCGCCGCTCGCGGAGGCGGACGCGCAGGTCGACCTCTTCGGGGCGACGGGCGCGACCCGGGCCGAGGACGCGGCCTGGCTCGAGGTCAAGGTGGTCGCGCAGCACCGCGAGGGCGGGCCCCACCGCGGCTACGCCCACGCGCTCCAGCACCCGCTGTGGCGCGACGTCGAGAAGCTCGCGGGCGACCCGGAGCTCCGCCACGCGGCCGTCGTGCTGGTGCTCTTCACCGCGGACGCGGAGGTCGCGGCGCACGACCTCGGGGTGTGGGCCGTCCGCGCGAGCATGCAGGGGCTCGACCTCCTGCCGCGGGTCACGCGGACGATCGAGATCGGCGATCGCCTCGGCAACCGCGTCTGCACGCTCGCCCTCTTCCCGCTGCTGCGCCGTCAGGGCTGAGCGGTCAGGGCGCGCAGCCAGGCGCGCAGGCGCGCGAAGAAGTCGGC
>CAZMML010000385.1:0-4635 GCA_964567335.1 uncultured Nannocystis sp.
CACCCTCCTGCGCTCGCGCGCCTGCGCGACGCCCTCGCCGCCCTCGGCGACGCCCCGACCCCCGAGGCGCTCGCCGCCTGCCCGCTGCTCGAGGCCGTCTGCCAGGAGACCCTGCGCCTCCACCCGCCCGTGCCCCTCGTGACGCGCAAGCTGACCCGCGAGCTCACCTTCAAGGGCCACACGCTGCCCGCCGGGCTCTCGATCGCGGCGTGCCCCTACCTCGCGCACCGGCGGCCGGAGACCTTCGCCGAACCGCTCGAGTTCCGCCCGGAGCGCTTCCTGGAGCGCACCTTCGGCCCCTTCGAGTGGTTCCCCTTCGGCGGCGGCAGCCGCCGCTGCCTCGGCGCCGCCTTCGCCATGTACGAGATGAAGATCGCCCTCGCGACCCTGCTGCTGAGCGCCGAGCTCCGCCTCGAGGAGCCGCGCCCCGTCCGCAGCGTCTTCCGGATCGCCACCTTCGGCCCCGAGACCGGGATCCGCATGACCCTCGTCCGCCGCCGCTGAGCGGCGCGCGTCGACGGGTGTCAGGTCCCGAGGCCGGCCGCGAGGTGCTCCAGCGTCGCGGCGAGGGCCGCGTCGCGGGCCGCGAGGTCCTCGGGGCGATCGCCGCCGCCCTCGTCCGCGTTCGGATCGCCCGCGTTGTCGAAGCCGTGCTCCGCGCCCGCGTACACGGTCACGTGGTAGGTGTCCGGCCGGCCCTCGGCCTCGGCGACCAGGCCGGACTGGACCTGCCGCCGGCCCTGCCCGTGCGCGACGCTGCAGTCCTCGACCAGCGAGTCCGCGGCGCCGTGCTCGATGAAGAGCTCGCCGGTCGAGAAGAACATGTCCTTTGGGTCATCTCCCGAGTCGGCCCCGAAGGGGACGATCCCCTGCATCCCGCAGCCCGGGTAGTAGGCCACGCCGACGCGCATCGACGGGCGGCCCGCGGGCGGGACCACCACCGGCACGTCGAGCTCCGGGCCGTCGCTCGCGGCGAAGCCCGTGAGCGCCCGCGCGAGCTGCCAGTGCTGCGCGAGCACGAGGGTCGACGCGCCGTTGGAGAAGCCGAGCCCCCCCAGGCGCTCGCAGTCGACCTCCGCCCGCGCGCAGAAGAAGCGCAGCGCCGCGTCGACGTCGTAGAGGCGCCCGATCAGGCGCTCGCGGTCGTCGTCGAATTCGGGCCCGATCCGGCCCGCGTCGGCGTCGTAGTCGCAGAAGCCGCGCGCGTCGAAGCTCGCGGGCATCAGGGCCACGTAGCCGCGCTCGGCGAGGCGCTGCCCCCAGCGCGAGAACTGCGGCTCGAGCTCCGGGCTGCAGGGCCCCGGGTCGCCCGTCTCCGGCATGCGGAAGAGCCCCCCCGACCCGTGCACCACCAGCACCCCCGGCAGCGGCACCGCCTCGCCCGCGAGCTCGGGCACGAAGAGCTTGGCCGGCACGTCGAGCCCCTGCACGTGCAAGGACCCGGGGATCGTCACGTCCAGGACCGACACGCCGACCACCTCCGGCGGCGGCGGCCCCTCCCCCGCGTCCGCCGACGCGCCGCCCTGGCTGTCGCCGCAGGCGAGGAGCGAGAAGACTGCGAGGAGGCACGCGCGCGCGAGCACGAGGTCAGCGTAGGGAGCGGACGCGGCCGCGGTCAAGCCGCGCAGACCTTGCGAGCACGCCCGCGCGGAGGCGCCCGCCCCCGCGTGCTAGGCTGGCGAGATGTTGCACGCGGCCGACGACGAGGCCGACGACGAGGCCCTCCCGCGCACCTTCACGGTCGGGCGCCTGACCTGGCCCGAGGAGCTGCGTCAGTTCCGGGCGCTGGTCCGGAACTACGCCGACGCCGCGCTCGAGCTGCACCGGACGCACGGCGAGGTGCTCCGCACCCGGATCCCAGAGTCGGTCGTCGGGCTGGTCCACCCGCGCCACGTCCGGCGGGTGCTCCGCACGCGCGTGCTGAACTACCCCAAGAGCAACGACTACGAGAGCCTGCGCCCGCTCCTCGGCGACGGGATCTTCGTCAGCGAGGGCGAGGTGTGGACGCGCCAGCGCCGGCTGCTCGCGCCGGAGTTCCGCGCCCAGACCGTGCCGCGCTACCTGCCCGTGATCGTCCGCGACACCCTGGCCCTCTTCGCCGAGCGCTGGGAGCCGGCGCTCGGCGGGCCGCCCCGCGACATCGGCCACGACATGATGTCGCTGACCTTGTGGGTGATCGGCGACGCGATCTTCGCCAACGACTTCCGCGCCCAGGCCGACGCGATCGGCCACGCCCTCGAGGTCTGCCTCGAGCAGGCGACCCTGCAGATGATCTTCTCCGGCCTCCTGCGCCCCTGGATGCCCACGCCTGGCAACCTGCGCGCGCGCCGGGCCGAGCGCGAGCTCGACGCGATCGTCCGCGCCCTGATCGGCGCCGCCCGGCGCGAGGCCAGGCCCGACGGGCACGACGTCCTCTCGCGCCTGCTGCACGCGACCGACGCCGGCGGGCGACCCGCCCTCACCGAGCGGGCGATCATGGACGAGGTCAAGTCGCTGATCCTCGCCGGCCACGAGACCACCAGCCTCGCGCTCACCTGGACCCTCTACCTCCTCTCCCGCCACCCGGAGGTCGAGGCGCGCCTCGTCGCCGAGGTCCGCGAGGTCCTCGGCGGGCGCGCCCCGAGCGACGGCGACGTCGCCCGCCTCGTCTACACCCGCATGGTCCTGCTCGAGGCCATGCGCCTCTACCCGCCGGTGCCCGCGGTCACCCGCATCGCCCGCGAGGCCGACGTCTTCGACGGGATCCGCGTCGAGGCGGGCACCAAGGTGTCGCTGCTCCCCTACGTCACCCAGCGGCTCGCGGAGTTCTGGCCGCGCCCCGACGAATTCGACCCCGACCGCTTCGACCCCGCCCGCGTCGACCAGATCGTCCCCTACTCCTACCTCCCCTTCCTGCTCGGCCGCCGCGCCTGCCTCGGCGAGCACTTCGCCATGCTCGAGGGGGTCGTCGCGCTGGCGATGATCGTCGACCGCTACCGCCTGATCCGCGAGGACGACGCGCCGATCGCCACCCGCCCGATCTCCACCCTGCGCCTCGCTCGCCCGCTGCGCGCCCGCGTCGAGCGGCGCCCCTGAGCCGCGTCAGCCGGCCAGCGGCGCCAGCGTGATCACGCTGTACGCCACCGCCGCGCCCGCGCCCGGGTTGCGGTAGCCGTGCGGCTGGTCGCCGCGGAACACCACCACGTCGCCCGGCGCGAGCCGCCACACCCGCCCCGACTCGCTGAGCTCGATCTCCCCGCTCTCGCAGGTCAGGTACTCGCGCGTCCCCGGCGTGTGCGGGATCCCCGACATGCTCGCGCCCGCGGGCAGCGTCATCCGCTCGATCTCGAGGCCCGCGATCGGCTCCGGCAGGAGCCGGCGCACGCTGACCTTGCCGCGCTGGCGCACCGGCAGCGACGCCGCCGCGTAGAACTTCGAGGTCGTGCGCGGCGGGCTGACGAGCTCCTCGAGCGACACCTGCAGCGCCGTCGCCACCTTCACCAGCACCGAGAGCGTCGGGTTCGCCGCGCCCGACTCGAGGTTGGCCCAGGTCGGCCGCGGCACCCCGGCGATCCCTGCGATCTGCTGCTGGGTCAGCCCGCGGGCCTCCCGGAGCTGGCGGATGTTGTTGCCGAGGTGCCCGGCGATGTCGTCCATGCGCGGACGATCGCCCCGCGGCCGCGCCCGCGCAAGGCGCGGCCCGGACCTCCGGCCCCGCGGCCCGCCGCGGCCCCGGACGGGCCGATAACCCTTTGCCAATCCATGAGCACCACGGTTGGTAAAGTGACCGCGCCTCCGTAGGTTCTGGGCATGACCACCAAGGACCTCACCGACACCACCGCCCTGATCACCGGCGCCAGCCGCGGGCTCGGCCTCGCCCTCGCGCGCGAGCTCGGCCGCCGCGGCGCCCGCCTCGCCCTCGTCGCCCGCGACGAGGCCGCCCTCGCCGGCGCCCTCGCCGACCTCCGCGCCGAGGGCGTGCGCGCCGACCCGATCGTCGCCGACGTCGGCGACAAGGCGAGGGTCCACGCGATCGCCCACCAGGCCGCCGCGCTCCTCGGCCCGATCGACCTCCTCGTCCACAACGCCAGCACCCTCGGCCCCACGCCGCTGCGCCTCCTGCTCGACACCGAGTGCGAGGACTTCGAGCGCGCGCTGCAGGTCAACCTGCTCGGGCCCTTCCGCCTCAGCAAGATCGTCGCCGGCGCGATGGTCCTCCGCGGCCGCGGCACGATCCTCCACATCAGCTCCGACGCCGGCGTCGAGGCCTACCCGCGCTGGGGCGCCTACGGCGCCTCGAAGGCCGCGCTCGACCACCTCAGCCGCACCTGGGCCGCCGAGCTCGAGGGCACCGGCGTCCGCGTCCTCGCCGTCGACCCCGGCGAGATGGACACCCGCATGCACGCGGACGCCGTCCCCGACGCCGCCCGCAGCGCCCTCGCCGCCCCTGCCGACGTCGCGCGGGCGATCCTCGCCCTCCTCGCCGACGCGCCCTCGGGCGCCCGCCTGCTCGCCTCTGCCTGGAAGGAGGCGCGCTGATGCGCCCCGCGACCGCCCCCCGCGACGACCGCGGGAGCACCCGCCTCCTCCTCCTCGATCCGCGGGGCCACTGTCGCCGCGACGCCGAGGCCCGCGACCTCCCGCGCTGGCTCCGCC
>CAZMML010000386.1:0-4635 GCA_964567335.1 uncultured Nannocystis sp.
GATCCGCCGCAGCCGCGCCGAGCTCGGCCCCCGCAGCACCCGGTGCGTCAGCAGGAAGGGCGCCAGGTGGTTGATCGCGAAGGTGCGCTCGTACCCGTCGGCGCTGCGCTGCAGCGTGCGCTCGTACACTCCCGCGTTGAGCACCAGCACCTCGGGCGCGAGCTCGCGGCGCTCCAGCTCCGCCGCCAGCGCCCGCACCGACGCCAGCGACCCCAGCTCGCCCGCGAGCGGCTCCGGCGGCGCCGCGCCTGCGATCGCCGCCAGCTCCGCCCGCGTCGCCGCCAGCTTGTCCGGGCTCCGCCCGTGGACCAGCACCCGCGCGCCGCGGCTGGTCAGCGCGCGCGCCGTCTCGCGACCGATCCCGTCGGTCGCCCCCGTCACCATGATCAGCGGGCCTGACTCTCGCTCCATGCCCCATCCTAACGCGACGCGCCCCCGACCTGACTCAGGCGCCGCCGAGGGTCGCCGCGACGTGCGACGCGAGCGCAGTCTCGTCCAGCCCGGGGCCCCTGAACGCCACGTGCCCGTCGGGTCGGATCAAGAAGAACCCGCCCTTTCGCGCCCCGTAGAGCCGGTGCAGCGCGCCCTCGGGGTCCGCGAGCGCGCCTGCGCCGTCGCGTCCGATCACGACGCGACGCACCTCGATCGGCGCGCCGCTCCGCCGCAGGACCGCCTGAGCGAGGCCCGCGAGGCGCGGCTCGGCCGCGCCGCCCTCGCCGCAGAAGAGCAGGAGCGTGTGGTCGAGCGCGGCGAGGTGGTCGGAGAGCCAGGTCCCGCCGGCGAGCTCGAGATCCGGCGCGCGATCGCCGGGGCGCGGGGCCTTCCGGCTCAGCCGCGGCGCCCACGGCGCCCAGCGGCGCCGCTCCTCGCCGACGCAGGGGCTCCCGCGGTAGTGGTGCACGAGGTCGGCGCAGAGCGCCGCCGAGAGGTCGTGGACGCTGCGGATCGCCATGGCCCTCGGCATCAGGCGATCGCGCAGCCACTGCGCCGCGCGGCGACGGAGCGTCAGGCTGCTGTGGAACACGTGCGTCATCTGCAGCGTCAGGCGCCCGATCGGATGGCGCTCCGCGTGGTAGCTGTCGAGCAACGCCTCCAAGCCGCCGCCTCGGCACGCCAGGGCCAGCTTCCACGCCAGGTTGTACGCGTCCTGGAGCGCGAGGTTGAGGCCCTGGCCCGGGCTGATGCTGTGGACGTGCGCCGCGTCGCCGACGAGGAAGGCGCGGCCGATCCGGTAGCGCGGCGCTTGCCGGCGGTGCTGCCGGAAGCGAGAGGTCCAGCCGACCGCGTGGAGGGTCGCGGGGATCGGCGCGCGCGCCGCGAGCAGCTCGCGGAAGAGCTCGAGGCTCGGGGCCCGCGCCTCGCCCGGGTCGACGTCGACGAAGAGTCGATACTCGTCCGGCCCCGGGAGCGCCAGGACCAGCACGTGGCCCTCCGGCGCGAGGAACCCGTGCAGTTCGTCCTTGGCGATGTCCCAGGAGATCCGCGCGTCCGCCAGCATGTGATGCTCGGGGTAGGTCGAGCCGGGGAAGGGCTCGCCGAGCAGCGCCCGGACCTGCGAGTGTGCGCCGTCGCAGCCGACGATCCAGCGACAGCGCACCCGCGACTCGCCCTCGGGTCCCACGAGCGTCGCCTCCACGCCCGCGTCGTCCTGCGACAGCGCGCGCAGCTCGACGCCGCGCTCGACCGACCCGCCGAGCGCCTCGTAGTGCTCGCCGAGCGCCCGCTCCGTGTTCTGCTGCGAGCTCGCCAGCATGTGGGGGAAGCGGGTTGCGAGGCCCGCGAAGGCCATGCGGCAGATCCGCTCGCGTCCGCTGTAGATGTTGATCGCCCGGACCGGCGAGCCGCGCTCACGCACCCGCGCGAGGGCTCCCGTCCGCGCCAGGATCTCGAGCGAGCGCGGCTGAAGATCCGTCGCCCGCGACTGGTCCGTCGGCGTCACCAGCCGATCGATCACGCGGTGCTCCACCCCGCGGCGCCTGAGCTCGCTCGCCAGCATCAACCCTGACGGACCGGCGCCGACGATCAAGACCGCCGTGGTCGAAGGGATGTCGCGTGCTGGCAAGGCGCTCCTCTGGTTCCCTATCACACCTCTGCGCCGGTCGCCCCCGTGCTAGACCGCCGCCATGAAGATCGACCCCGAGCGCGCCGAGATCCGGCGCGGCACCAGCTATCCGCCGCCCCACGACCAGCCCTGCCGGGAGCGCGTCCGCGTCCGCCTCGGCGACGTCGCGGGCCTGACCCAGTTCGGCGTCAACCGTCTCACGCTTTCCCCCGGTTCATGGTCGAGTCAGCGTCACTGGCACACCCGCGAGGACGAGTTCGTCTACGTCCTCGCGGGCGAGGTCGTCCTCGTCACCGACGCGGGCGAGCAGGTCCTCCGCGCCGGCGAATGCGCCGGCTTCCCCGCCGGGGTCCGCGACGGTCATCACCTCCAGAACCGCAGCGACCGCGACGCCGTCGTCCTGGAGGTCGGCTCCCGCGACCGCGCCGACGCGGGCGAGTACCCGGATATTGACATGCGCTTCGGCCCCGACGGCTTCACGCGCAAGGACGGCACGCCCTTCCGCTGAGCCCCGGATCGCCGCACAGCTTGCCGTGATCCGCTCCCGACGGCGCCGCCGCTATCTCCTCTGGAGGTCGCCCATGCCCTCGCCGCTCCGCGCCGCCGTACTCCTGCTCGCGCCCCTCGCCTGCGCGCCCCGCCCGCTCGACCCTGGCACCGGATCGAGCTCCGGCGGGTCCAGCGGGGGCGGCGCCACCACCACCCTCAGCACCACCGAGGACGTCACCGGGGGACCGACCACCGCGGGCCCTGACACCTCCCCGTCCACCTCGTCGTCCACCTCGTCGACGACGGGCGACCCATCCTCCACCTCCGCCTCGTCGACGACGACGGGCGACCCGTCCTCTACCTCCGCCTCATCGACGACGACCACCACCGGAGGTCCGCCCGCCACCTGCGGGCTGGCCTGCGACGAGACCGGGGAGTTCGACGGCGACCTCTTCGTCCCCTCCTGGAGCGACCCGCCGCTCTTCTTTCACTGTCTCACGGCGGTCCACGGCGACCTCATCATCGACGAAGATGTCCCCGAGGACGTGCTGGACAGCCTCTCCAACCTCCGGCAGGTCGACGGCGTGCTCGAGCTCCGCGGCCACGCCACCTTGACCGACCTCGACGCCTTCGCCTGCCTGGAGCGCGTCGTGGCGCTCTCCCTCGCCAAGGCCCCCGCGCTGACCGACCTCACCGGCCTCGCCGGCCTCCTCGCCGCGCCGAGCGTCTCGCTGCGCGGCCTCGGGATCGCCGCCCTCCCGACCTTCGCCCCCGGATTCGAGGGCGTCGCCGTCCTGAGCCTCGGCGACAACCCCGCGCTGATCGACCTCGGCCCCGCTTCGGCCTGGGGTCCCCTGAACGGCGGCTTCGTCCTCACCCTCGACCACAACGCCGCCCTCACCGACCTGAGCACCCTCGGCCCCCTCCTCACGATCCCCGACCTCCTCCTCTCCGTTCAGATCACCGATCACCCCGCGCTGACCTCGCTCGACGGCCTCGAGCCCGCCGAGATCCAGAGCCTCTACCTGACCGATCTCCCGCAGCTCGCGGACCTCGCCCCGCTGGCGACGCTCACCAAGGCCGGTGACATCACCCTCGACGACCTGCCGAAGCTGACCTCGCTCGCTGGCCTCCACAACCTCGGCGAGGCGACCCGGATCATCCTCGGCGGCTGCATCGAGGACGGCGTCGGCGGCCTCGACGGCCTCACCTCGCTCGCGGGCCTGGACGGCCTGACCAGCGTCGGCGAGCTCGCGATCGCCAACAACGACGGGCTCACCAGCCTCGCCGGCGCCCCCGCGCTCGGGGTCGTCAACTTCCTCAGCGTCGTCAGCAACCCAGCCCTGCCGCAGGCGGCCTACCAGGCCTTCCTGTCCCAGCTCGACGCCAACGCCCTCAACCTCGAGTGTTACGGCGAGTGGGCCGAGTGCTCCTGCTTCCAGATCATGCCCTGGTAGCCGCCCTCGACCAGCAGCAGCGCGATCGCCACCAGCTCGAGGTGCCCGTGGAAGCGGGCCAGGCGGAAGTAGCTGTGGCACGCGTCCATCAGGTCGCGCGTGGCCCACAGCGCCAGCGCCAGCGCCATCACCCCCGCCGCCAGCAGCAGCGGCCGGCCCATGTCCGCGACCAGCCCGGCCCAGCGCGTGCGGTAGGTCGGCGGCGCCGCGCGGACGCGGTCCTCGTCCGGCAGCAGCCCGAGCCACACCCCGTAGTGGATCGTCTGCGCGAAGCAGAACAGCAGCACCAGCCGCAGCCCCCACTCCGGCGACACCCCGGGCGACAGCCGCCACACCTGGTAGTCGGCCCCCATCCCGCCGCCGAACCACTCGAGCCCGCCGCTGCGGCTCGCGGCCACCAGCGCCGCGTCGCTGACCAAGAAGCCGGCCGCCGCGAGCATCATCGCCAGCGGCAGCCAGTGCAGCCGCGACGTCCGCGGCCGCCACGCCCACCACAATCCGACCGCGACCGCGTTGTGCAGGTGCGCGAACACGACGTCGCCGATCTGCCCGAGCGCCGCGAACGCCCCCGCGAGCCCCGCGACCGCCACCAGCCCGACCACCTGCCGCCCCGCGCTCGCGCGCGCC
>CAZMML010000387.1:0-4613 GCA_964567335.1 uncultured Nannocystis sp.
GTGCGATCCCCGAGCGCCTCTCGCTGCGGCCCACCCTCCTCGGCGTCGGCCTCGACCCCGAGCTCGTGTGGGGCATCATCCGCGGCCGCGCCGAGGGCCCCTTCGCCGACCTCGCGCGCCTCCTGCTCGCCCCGATCAACCTCGACACCCTCGACGGCATCGTCCGCACCGCACGCGCCTTCCGCCGCCCCGGCCTCCGCCTCCCGCGCCCGCTCCTCCGCCGCGAGGGCGGCGACATCGTCCTCGCCCCCGACGCGCTCCCGATCCTCGACCGCTTCTGGCGCCTCAAGGACGTCGTCTACTGCGAGGTCATCAACCTCCCCTCTAACATCGTCTGCGAGGCCGAGCTCTCTGACGCCGTCGCAACCTCCTTCGCCGGCGACATCTTCGAGCGCTTCGCCGAATTCGACGACGACGCCCTCCACGCCCTCGCCCTCGATCACGCGCGGCGCAGCGGCCTCTCCGCGGGCCGCGACGATCGCTTCCAGACCACGCGCGCCCCCCCGCACATCACCCCCGCCGCCGTCCCGCGGGTCCGCAAGCGCTACTACGTCGACCCGGCCGCCGCCCCCGGACCCCGCGGCCTGCCCCTGCGCGAGTGGGGCCGCCGCTACCGCCACGCGCGCCAGCTCGCCTTCGTCAGCGCCCGCAGCGCGGCCGCGCAGCTCGCCCTGCCCGGCCTCCTCGAGGACCATGTCTCGGACGACAGCTCGACCTGGCCGCCCCTCCCGCCCGGCGCCGAGGGCCCGGAGATCTAGTGCGCGGCCCCCCTGACTACGCCCCGCTCCTCACCGAGCTCGGGCTGGGTCCCGGCGACGGGGCGCACGTCCTCCGCGCCGCCGCCGGCTCCCAGGCGCTCCTCGCCGCGATCCGCCGCGAGCTCCCGGGCGCCCTCCCGCGCGGCGCCGCCGCCTTCGCGCTCGGCTCGCTCGGCCGCCACGAGGCCGGCGCCGCCAGCGACCTCGACCTCGCCGTCGTCTACCGCCCGGGCTGCGACGCTGCCGAGGTCCGCGCCGCCCGCGAGCGCGTCGCCGATCGCCTCCGCGGCCTCGGGCTCGAGATCCCCGACAAGACCTTCCAGGGCGCGCTCGCCCTGGAGGCCTTGCTCGCCGACATCGGCGGCCGCAACGACAACAACGATCACCTCACCTACCGCGCCCTCCTGCTCACCGAGGGCGCGTGGCTCTGCAACGCCGCCGACGCCGCCGAGATCACCGGCGCGATCTTCGGCGCCTACGCCGGCGGCGCGATCACCCGCGGCCGCTTCCTCTCCTCCCTGAGCAACGACCTGCAGCGCTACTACCGGACGATCTGCGTCGACTACCGCTTCAAGGTCGAGAGCGCCGGCAAGCACTGGGCGCTGCGCTACCTCAAGCTCCGCCACTCCCGCAAGCTCTGGCACCTCGCCAACCTCGCGCTCTTCTGCCGCGCCGCCCTCCTCCCCGACGAGGTCCGCGACGCCCACCTCGCCGAGCAGCTCCCGCGCCCCCCGCTCCTGCGGATCGCCGACGCCATGCGCCCGCTCGGCGGGCTCCCGCTCTGCGCCCCGCTCGTCCGCGCCTACGACGCCTTCCTCGGCGCCCTCGCCGACCCGACCGCCCGCGACGCGCTCGACCGCCTCCAGTACGACCTCCGCGAGGCCTCGCCGCTCTTCCGGGCGCTGCGCGAGGGCGCCGAGCGCTTCGACCTCGCCGCCGAGGGCCTCGTCGCCCACCTGTGGGAGCGCAGCCGCGAGCACCTCGTCCGCTACGGCCTGCTCTGAGGACATGTCCCAGTGACCACGATCGCCTTTGACCTGATCGGCGTGCTCGCCGAGCCCTCCTGGCGCGAGCTCGCCGGCGCCCCCGACCTCGCCCGCTGGCGCCGGCTCCGCGTCGGCCAGATCGCCGAGCCGGAATTCTGGGGCGACGCCGACGCCGCCGCCTACCGCGCCTGCCTCGACCTTCGGCCAGGCCGGCTGGCCATGCTCACCCGCCTCCGCGCGCGCGGACACCGGCTCCTCCTCGCCAGCAACTTCGCCGCCGCCTGGGTCCCGGCGCTCCGCGCCCGCCTGCCCGATCCCGCGCTCTTCGAGCGCTGGCTGATCAGCGGCGAGCTCGGCGTCGCGAAGCCCGACCCCGCCTTCTGGCGGATCCTCCGCGCCCTCGATCCGGAGCTCCTCCTCGTCGACGATCAGGCGGAGAACCTCGCAGCCGCCCGGAGCGCCGGCCTGCGGGCCCTCTCCGCGCTCCCAGGGGCAGACCTGGAGTCGCGCCTGCACGCAGCGCTCGGTTGACGACCGCCGCGCTCCCGCTGATCCTGCCGGCATGTCGCCCAAGTTCTCTTGGCCCGCTCACCTCCTCGGCTTCTTGCTCGGCGCGGTGCTCAGCGTCACCTGCGCCCCCCCGGGCCCGCCGGGAGGCGACTGCCGCTTCAACCCGAGCTGCCCTGGCGGGATCGGCGGCTTCTGCAACCACGACAACGAGTGCGCGTCGGGTCACTGCTGCGAAAAGAAGGCCTGCAACGGCGGCATGTGCACCTACCCCTGTGACTCGGACCCCGAGTGCCCCGTCGGCATGCTCTGCGACGGCGGCACCTGCTACTTCGCCTGCGACAACGTCGCTGACTGCTCCAGCGGCCAGCACTGCAAGGGCGACGGCGTCTGCCGCTGGGACTGATCCCCGCGCCCTCACTTCTTGATCGGCATCTCGACCTTGGCCCCCGGGTGGCTCTCAGGGTCGAGCTCCTCCGAGGCCTTGTTCTCCTCGTCGCGGTTGATCCCGCCGGGGCCGAGCTTGCGCACCATCTTCACCTTGACCACCTTCGCGCCGGCCGCCGACACCTCGATGGTCTGCGGCAGGTCGTCGAAGCCACGGGCCTTGAAGACCACCTCGTGGTTCCCGGGCGCCAGGTCGAGGTCGAGCGGCAGCTTGCCCTTGTTCTCCTCGCCGATGAAGAGCTCGGCGCCCCGCGCGTTCGCCTCGAGCCGGATCTTGATCGTCGCCGACGCCGGCGGCGTCTCCACCTTCGTCTCTGGCGGCGTCTCCACCTTCGTGTCTGGCGGCGTCTCCACCTTCGTGTCCGGCGGCGTCTCCACCTTCGTGTCCGGCGGCGCATCCACCTTCGTGTCCGGCGGCGCCTCCACCTTCGACTCCTTCTCGATCATCCCCTTCAGCGTCGCGACGCGCTCCTTCGCCGCCGCGTTCTCCGGGTCGAGCGTGGCGAGCACCACCTCGTAGGCCGCGAGCGCCTCGTGGAGCTTGCCGGCGCGCTCGAACTCCTGCGCCTTCGCCAGCGCCGCCGCCGTCTGCGGCGAGGGCTGCCCGGCCACCGGCACCGGTCCGCCCCGCGGCTGCGTCGGTCCCTGGCTCTGCAGCCAGACGTACACCCCGACCCCGATCGCCACGACCGCGAGCAGCGCCAGCACGAGCCCGCCGCCCCCGCCGCTCGTCTTCGTGTCCGGCTGCGTCGCCGCCTCCGGCTCGACCGGCGCGACCGGTCGCGGCCCGCTCGCCTCCACCGCGGCGGCCAGCGTCGCCGCGCGCGCCTTCGCCGGCGCGTCGGCGTCGGCCAACGACGCCGCGCTCTTGAAGCGCGGCGACGCCACCGGCAGGCGGAACATCGTCGCCGGCACGCAGTCGATCATCCGCTCGACGATCTCGTTGGCGTCGTTGGGCCGGTTGTCGGGGTTCTTCGCCAGGCAGTCGTGGATCAGCTCGATCAGCCCCTCGGGCACGTTGTGCCCCGGCGGCAGCGCCTGTCCAAGCGGCGTCGGCTTGTCGTTGACCTGCTTGTGGAGGACGTCCTTCGCGCTCTCGCCCTCGAAGGGCAGCCGGCCCGCCAGCATCTGGTAGAAGAGCACCCCGACCGCGTACACGTCTGCGCGCGCGTCGGCCGGCTTGTTCATGATCACCTCGGGGGCGAGGTAGGCCGGCTCGCCGAGCGGCGGCGCCTCCTCGTCCGCGTCCGGCGGCCCGTCGAGGAGCGCCTGGATCCCGAGCTCGAGCAGCTTGACGTAGTTCGCGCGGCCCTGCTCCTCCACGAGCAGCACGTTGCTCGCCTTGAGGTCGCGGTGGATCACCTGCCGCGCGTGCGCCCCCCCGAGGCCCTTCAGGATCTGCGCCGCCACCGGCACGAATGCCTCGAGCTGCAGCCGGCCCATGCGCCGGATGTACTCCGAGAGCGCCTCGCCCTCGACGAACTCGACCGCGATCCACACCCTGCCCGGGTCATGGCCGGAGTCGTGCACCGCGGCGATGTTCGGGTGCTCGAGCTGCGCCAGCGCCTTCGCCTTCTCCTCGAAGCGAGCGACCGCGGTCTTGTCGTCCGCCCACCCCGCCGTGAGCAGCTGAATGATCACCGTCCGGTGCAGCGTGCGATGCGTCGCCAGGAACGACACGCCCCGCGCCCCGCGCCCGAGGAAGCGCTGCAGCGTATAATGGCTCCCGATCGTCTGGCCGATCAGGGCGTCTGTCCCGGACGCGGGGGTGGATCTCTTGGCCGGCATCGTGCCCTCGACAAGCGTTTACGGAGGAACGGGCCCGCAGACCGGGGTCTGTGGGTCCGCAGGTCGTCGTGAGAACCAACGTAGCATGGACCCGCTTCGGTCGACGAAAGTGCTGCGCCCGCCGGCT
>CAZMML010000388.1:0-4606 GCA_964567335.1 uncultured Nannocystis sp.
CCACGGGGACTGTTAATCGCCGACTCGTCCCGCTGGCCTCCGCTATCGGCGCGAGCGCGACGATCGCGGTCGACGCGCTCGCGCGCGCCCATGACCGAGTGCTCGTCCCCCCGGGCGTCGTCACGAGCCTGCTCGGCGCGCCCTTCTTCTTGTGGCTCCTGCGGCGCCGCGGCCTGCGCGGACTCGCCGGCTGAGCTTGCATCTGCACCGTCCGCGCGCTCCCTCCCGCGCAGCGACGACCGCGGCCCCGAGGCCGCATCGATCCGCGCGCGGGAGGATCTGCCCCGACGCGTTGTCCGTCGCAGCGCATGCGTGAGTGCGCCGCGCGGTTGCGCCGCGGCCCTGCGCTCGCTCTCGTCGCGCGCGGCCCACGGGCCACGCGCGTCCACGCGTCACACGTCTCCGCGCGACCACAACATCTTGCGCCGCTCGCGAACTGGAGGCCCACAACTTGTGTGTGCGGCGCGAGAACACAGCGCGGGGACACTCGTGCCACGTCGCTTTTTCACGCGGCCCGCGAGTGCGCCGCGCGAACCGTGACCAGCACAAATTCCTTGCCGCACGCACTAGACGAGCCCCGCCTTTCAGTTTCTTCTAGGTGGCCTGAGCACACTGCCCCCCGGAGCGGACTGAAGCGAAGGAGTGTAGCGGAATGCGATTGGTGCAACTGACAGTCCTGGCCTACGTCGTCGGTTTCGTGACCGACGTCTTCGACGACGGCGCCAGCGCCGAGACGGCGCACGAGATCCAGCTCGCCGACGACGCGCTCGACCTCGACGGAGCCTTCGGCGGATCCGGCCGCGCGGCCCCCAGCTCGCTCGGGGAGGCCCTGACCCCGCCCCCGGCGCCGGCCCTCCCGCCGCTCGACTCGGAGCTCGTCGACCGAGACCCCGACGGCGAGTTCGCCGCCGACCTCGCCGCGGCGCGCGCCATGGCGCCGCGTCAGTGCGTGCACGGCGTCACCGACAAGCGGCCCAAGCTCACGCGCAACGAGCAGCGGCGGACCTCCGCGGTCCTCGCCCACGTCGTCAAGCGCCTCAAGGCCAGCGACGACTTCCACAAGCTGATCCAGCTCGTCGCCATGCGCGAGTCGAGCATGCAGCAAGGCCTGGTGCATCGCCTCTCGCCTGACCTCGAGGCCAGCATCAACGCCTGGCGCAAGACCGCCAAGCTCTACGAGGGCAACCCTCACTACGCCGACTATTCCAAGTGGCAGACCTACGGAATCTTCGGCATGAACTCCAACTACTTCACCCTGGTGTGGGACAACCAGGCCGACCCCCGCGTCCTCTGCGACGCGATCGTCGACGTCCTGGTGTACCGCCGGGCCATCGCCCGCGTGATCCGCAAGGCGGGCGCCGCGATCAAGTGCGAGGACGAGCAGGGCCGCCAGTACGACTACACCACCAAGGCGACCTGGGAGACCGTCCACCGGGCCGTCAGCGGCGGCAAGCTCTGCCCGAGCAAGAGCGAGAACGTCGCCGCGATCATGGGCAAGTACTTCCGCGGCCGGGCCGCCCGCGTCGGCCTCAACCCCGACGGCGTCGTCACCATGAAGAGCCTCGGCGTCGAGCCGACCAAGGGCCTCAGCGGCGAGGCCTGGGACACCCAGGACAAGATGCTCGCCGGCCTGTGGGCCGAGCTCGAGTCCGAGTGGGAGAAGAACCCGATCACCGACGAGCCGGCGCCGACCAAGATCGCCCGCCGCAAGACCAAGTGAGGCGCCCGCCTGCCGACCGGCCCGCGGCTCCGTCCCTGGCGGACCGCGGGCCGCGCCGCTATCCTAAGGTCCGTGCGCTCCGCCCGACCGTCCTTCCTTATTAAGGTCGTCGCCCCGCTGACCTTCGTCGGGACCGCCGCCGCGTGTGACCCTGGGGACAGCCCGCAGCCGCTCGCCGGCCCGGCCCCTGTGGACCCCGCCCCCGCGGACCAGCTCAGCGCCGCCGAGGACGAGCCCCTCGGCGCGTGCGGCGACGCGGTGGACCTCGACCTCCGCCGCTCCCTCGTCGTCAGCGAGCTCGAGGCGCTCACGCCCTTCACCTTCACGCGGGTGATGCAGCAGATCGTCAGCACCGCGCAGGAGCCCGGCCTCACCCCGACGCTCCTCTACCAGCGCTGGTGGGACTACTTCAACGCGTCCCCCGGCCTCTTCCCCGACGCGCTGCACTGCGACGACACCCTCGTCGAGGGCCAGCCCGGCCTCGGCGCCTTCCCGGTCCCCTGCCCGCGGCCCGAGGGCGTCCTCGCGTCGACCAACCCCTTCTCGAACCCGAACACCAACCCCGACGCCTACGTCGCGCTCGGGGTGTTCAACCGCTTCGACCTCGCCCCGCTCGACGGTTCGAACTGCGGCGAGTTCCGGATCGTCTTCGCCAAGCGCTCCGGCCTCACCGACCCCGCCAACCGCAACCTGATCATCTTCGAGGCCGCCCTCCCCAACCCCAAGCCGAGCTGCGGCCTCGCCGGCTGCCGCCCGATCGCCCAGTTCTGGGCCGACCTCAGCGCCGTCGACGACATCCTCGAGATCCGCGACCGGATCGAGAAGTTCTACTTCACCGACGCCGAGGGCGCCGGCCCCGTCGTCCACGCCGACAACTACGGCACCCGCGGCGGCCAGATCCGGACCAACCAGTTCATGGACGGGCCGAACATCTGGCAGCTCCGCCAGTTCATCTTCGACCACGAGTGCGCCTCCGGCCCCTGCATCCGCCCGACCTCCGTCAAGGACTCCGCCTTCCGCGAGCTCTTCCAGGACGGCTCCCCGTGGAAGGGCGCCGACGTGTTCCAGACCTGGTTCCTCGGCCAGGTCCCGAACCTCTCGCAGGCCGACCTCAACGGCTTCTTCCTCCGCGAGATCGGCACCTTCAACGCCGGCGCGAGCACCTCCGACGACCCCTCCGACAACCTCCGCTCTCAGCTCGGCGACGGCTTCCGCAGCGCGATCGAGGCCGCGATCACCGAGCCCGGCCTCACCGCCGACCACATCCTCAACCGAGCCACCGCGCTGAGCTGCTCCGGGTGCCACCACCACTCCAACGAGCCCGAGACCGCCGACCTCGGCGGCGGCCTCACCTGGCCGCCGAGCCTCGACTTCGTCCACATCAGCGAGACCTTCACCGTCGTCGGCCCCTTCGGCACCCGCTTCCCGCTCTCTGACGCGCTCCGCTTCGTCTTCCTCCCCCACCGCGGCCAGATCCTCGAGGACTTCCTCGCTGGCACCGCCTGCGACGCCTGCAACGGCAAGGGCGTCAAGGACCTCGTCGTCGCGCCGGAGGCCCTCGCAGGCATGACCCTGGGCGGTCCGCGTTCGGGCCACTAAGCTCGCCTCGCACGCGCGCGCCGACGTAGCGGAGACCCGCGCGCGTGCTATGCTCCGCGTCGGAGCGGGAGGCTCCACCGTGGCACGCGCCTACATCTCTGGCACCGGCTCCTACGTCCCGCCGCGGGTCGTCACCAACGACGACCTGATCAACACCTACGGCATCGAGACCACCCACGACTGGATCGTCCAGCGCACGGGCATCGAGGCCCGCCGCTTCGCCGACGCCGGCGTCGGCACCGCGGACATGGCCCTCGAGGCATCCCGCGCCGCGCTCGCGCAGGCCGGCCTGCGCCCGCAGGACCTCGACCTGATCATCGTCGCCACCCTCTCCCCCGAGCACGCCTTCCCCGGCAGCGGCGTGTTCCTCCAGCGCAAGCTCGGCCTCACCGAGGGCGACGACCCCAAGTTCGTCCCCGCCCTCGACGTCCGCAACCAGTGCTCCGGGTTCCTCTACGGCCTCTCGACCGCGGTCGCCCACGTCCGCGCCGGCATGGCCCGCCACGTCCTCCTCGTCGGCGCCGAGACCCACTCCGCCGCGCTCGACCTCTCCACCGAGGGTCGCACGGTCTCCTCGCTCTTCGGCGACGGCGCCGGCGCCGTCGTCGTCTCCGCCACCGACGAGGACCGCGGCGTCCGCTGCGTCCACCTCGGCGCCGACGGCCGCTTCGCCGAGATCCTCTGCCAGAAGATCTGGGACATCCGCCAGCGCCCCTTCGTGCCCAAGAACGCCGACCGCAGCGGCACCGTCGCGCCCGAGATGCTCTGGGCCACCATGGACGGCCGCGTCGTCTTCAAGCACGCGGTCGCGGCGATGGTCGCCTCCCTGATGCGCGTCTGCGGCGAGCAGGACGTCGAGCTGAGGGACGTCGACCTCTTCTTCTTCCACCAGGCCAACCTGCGGATCAACCAATTCATCGCCCAGCAGCTCGGCCTCTCGGAGGATCGCGTCCCTCACAACATCGAGCGCTACGGGAACACCACCGCCGCGACCTTGCCGCTGCTCCTCGCCGAGGCGGTCGCCGAGGGCCGCCTCCGCCCCGGCATGAAGGTCGCCCTCGCCGCCTTCGGCTCCGGCTTCACCTGGGGCGCCGCCCTCATCGACTGGTAGCGCCTACGCGACGACCGTCGCGCGTGGGGGCGACATCCCCGGCGAGCTCCGGCGGCGCCGGACCCGGTCCGAGCCGACGGCCGGCTCCCCCGCTCCACGTGCTCCGCGCGCTCGTGCCGACACGTTGTCGGCGGCTCGCTAGAGCCGCCGCCGCTACATATCGATCCGCACGCACG
>CAZMML010000389.1:0-4601 GCA_964567335.1 uncultured Nannocystis sp.
ACGGCGATTGAGCACCTTGCGAGCGCGGTGCAGCGGGATCCCGCGCTCATCGCGTTCAACCGCGGCGCGTCCACGACGGCGGGGACCGTCCCCATCGGAGCTCGCCGCTCGCCCCTGGCGAGGGCGTAAGCTCCGGGGCATGGAGCTCACCCTCGCCACGCACGGCGCCGCCGGCCACCGCCGCCCCGCGATCGAGTTCAACGACGCCACGGGACGCTTCGTCGCCTACGTCCCGCGCCCGCCCTTGTCCCGCCACATCGCCCTCATCTGGCAGGCCTTCGGCGCGCCGAACCCCACCCGCGAGAGAGTCCTCCCCAACGGCGTCGTCGAGCTCATCGTCAACCTCGGCGACCCGCAGCGCGTCGTCGACCCCGACGACCCGTCGCGCTTCACCCGCTACCACGCGAGCTGGCTCGCCGGGATGCAGGGCTCCTTCCTCGTCATCAGCGCCGAGGCCTACGTCGAGCTGCTCGGCGTCCGCTTCCGCCCGGGCGGCGCGCGCGCCCTGCTCCAGCGCCCGCTCGCCGAGTTCAACGACCTCGTGGTCGAGTTCGATGGGGTCGCCCGCGGCTTCGCCGACGAGCTCCGCGATCGCCTGCACGCCGCCCCCCCCGGGCTCCCGCGCGTCGAGGTCGCCGAGGCCCTGCTCCTGCGAGAGCTCGACCCCGACGCCCACGACCCTCGCGTCGACCACCTCGTCGCCACCCTCGCCGTCACCCCCGCTCGCTCCATCGCCGGCATCGCCGCCGACCTCGGCGTCTCCCAGAAACACCTCATCCACCTGTGCAGACAGCACATCGGCCTCGCCCCCAAGCTTCTGGCCCGCGTGCTCCGCTTCCACGCCGTCGTGCAGCGCCTCGAACGCGTGCAGACCCCGCGCTGGGCCGAGGTCGCGGCGCGCCACGGCTACAGCGACCAGGCCCACCTCATCGCCGAGTTCCGGGCCTTCGCCGGCGTGACCCCCTCCGAGTACCTGCGCCGCCGGCTCGTCGACGCCAACCACATCGCAGCGGACAGGTAAATTTTTTCCTAGCGCCCACGCGCATGGCCGCGGCATACCGCGGCCATGGACCTCGCCACGGCGATCGCCAACACCAACTACCTCGCAGTCGTCGCGGCTGCCTTCTCCACCTTCCTCGTCGGCGGTCTGTGGTACTCGCCGGCCCTCTTCGCGCGGCCGTGGATGCAGGACAACGGCCTCTCGGAGTCGGACCTGAAGTCGGGAGGTGGCCCGGTGTTCGCCGGCGCGATCCTCTGCGCGCTGCTCCAGGCGTTCGTGCTCGCGCTCTTCCTCGGCCCCTCCTCGGACCTCCGCTTCGGCCTCACCGCCGGCCTGCTCGTCGGCCTCGGCTGGATCGCCCCGGCGATGATCACCACCTACCTCTTCGAGCGCCGCCCGCGGCGCCTGACCCTCATCGACGCCGCCTACCACGTCGTCAGCTACGCCATCATGGGCGCGCTGCTCGGCGCATGGCACTGAGCACGAACCCTCGCCAGCCTCGGAGCTGCCCCTCAGGACAGCCCTCGCTCGCCCGCCTCACGGGGCGAGCCCGTACTTCTTCAGCTTGTCGAGCAGGGTCACCCGCGAGGTCCCGAGGCGCCGCGCCGCCTCGGAGTGGTTGCCGCCCGCGGCCCGCAGCGCCTGCTCGATGAGCCCGCGCTCGAAGGCCTCGACCTGCGCCCGCAGGTTGGGGGCGGGGCTCGGCGGGCTGCCCCCCGCGGGCTGCTCCGGGCCGATCTCGCCGCCCTCGCTGAGCGCGACCAGGCGGGCGATCGTGTTCTCGAGCTCGCGCACGTTGCCGGGCCACGCCCGCGCGGCGAGCTGACGCACCAGCGCCGGCGCGAGGCGGACCCCGTCGAGCCCGAACTGCGCGGCGTAGCGGCGCGCGAAGCTCTCCGCCAGCGCCGGGACGTCCTCGCTCCGCTCGCGCAGCGGCGGCACCCGCAGCTCGATCACCGCGAGGCGATAGTAGAGGTCCTCGCGGAAGCGGCCCGCGGCGGCCTCCGCCCGCAGGTCACGGTGGGTGCACGCGACGACGCGGACATCGACCCGCTCCACCTTCCCGCCGACCGGCTGGATCTCCCCCGACTGCAGCGCCCGCAGCAGCTTGGCCTGGATCGCTGACGGCAGCTCGCCGACCTCGTCGAGCACCAGCGTCCCGCCCTCGGCCTGGGCGAAGTAGCCGCGGCGCGCCGCGCTCGCGCCGGTGAAGGCGCCGCGGGCGTGGCCGAAGAGCTCGGCGTCCGCCAGCTCGGCCGGGATCGCCGCGCAGTTGAAGCGGACGAGGGGCCCCCGCGCCCGTCGGCCTCCGGCGTGGAGCAGGCCCGCGATCAGCTCCTTGCCCGTCCCAGTCTCGCCGACGACCAGCACCGGCAGCTCGCGGTCGGCGACCCTCGTCGCCACGTCGAGCAGCCGCCGCAGCGCCGGCGAGTCGCCGACGATCGGCCGCTCGAGCCCGCGCTCCGCGAGCAAGCGCCGCTGCGCCCGCCGCAGCGCCCGCGCCTCGACCGCCCGCGCCACCGCGTGGGCCAGCTCGTCGATGTCGAAGGGCTTGACGAGGTAGTCATAGGCCCCGGCCTTCATCGCCTGCACGGCGATCCGCTCCGAGCCGCGGGCCGTCAGGAGCAGCACCGGCAGGCCTGGGTCGCGCGCACGCAGCCCCGCGAGCACGCCGAGCCCGTCGATCCCGGGCAGCGAGAGGTCGGTGATCACCGCGTCGAGCTCGTCCTCGCCCGCGCGTAGCGCCTCCTCCCCGCTCCCGAACCCAAGCACCTCGTGCCCGGCGTCGCCGAGCACCTCGGCGAGGGTGAAGCGCACCTGCGCCTCGTCGTCGACGATCATCACCCGCGCCATCGCGCCCAGGCTACCAGATCGCCCCGAAGCACACGCGCCCGCTCAGCCCTCGCGCTCCCCCGCGATCGCGCCGCAGAGGCGGACCCACGCGCTCGCGGGCAGCGCCTGCTCGTCGAAGGGCAGCACCCCGAGGCAGGGGACGCCGCTCGCCGCCGCGACGATCGCCGGGTTGCGCGCGCGCGAGGGGTCGCGGCTCGGCCTCGTCTCCACCATGAAGAAGCCGCGAGGCGCGAGCTGAAGCCGCCGCAGCGCCGCGATCGTCAGCAGCGTGTGGTTGATCGTCCCGAGCCCGAGCCGGGCGACCACCACCGGCGTCGCCTCCAGCCCAGCGATCCACTCCGGCAGCCAGGTGCCGCCGGGCATCGGCACCCAGAGCCCGCCCGCCCCCTCGATCAGCGTCAGGTCCGGGCGCGTCGTCGCCTCGAGCGCCTCCATGCACCTTCGCACATGTCTCAAGAGCTCCGGCGCCGCCCGCCCGACCGCCTCGAGGTCGACCGCCGACGCGAAGCCCCCCGGGTCCTCGGCGACCCCCGGCGCCACGGGCTCCGGGTAGCGCAGGGGACAGATCTGCTCCGGCCGCAGCCCGAGCGAGCTCGCCGCGGCGAGCCGCTCCGGGTCCGCGTCCGGCCCGGGCGGCCCGCTCGCCGCCGGCTTGAAGGGCACGACGCGGGCCCCCGCGGCCGCGCCCGAACGCACCAGCGCGCACGCGAGGCTCGTCTTGCCGACCTCCGTGTCGGTCCCGACGAGGAAGACCCGCCTCAGAACGCCTCGAGCAGCTTGGCGCGCTTCGCCTTGTACTCCTCTTCGGTCAGGAGCTCCGCCTCGAAGGCGGCCTTGAGCTTGCGCAGCTTGGCCTCGAGGCTGTTGTCGTCCGCGGGCTGCTGCGGCTGCTGCGGCTGCTGCGGTTGCTGCTGCTGCTGCCCCTGCACCGCGCCGGCCATGCCGCCCATCATCTGGGCCATCATCTGACCCATGCCCATGCCCATGCCCATGCCCATGCCCGCCGACGACGCGTCGCCGGAGCCTGGGTTGCGGGCCGCCTCGCGCATGACGCTGAGGCCCTCCCAGGCCATCGTGTTGTCGACCCCGCGGGCGGCCTGAGCCGCGGCCGCGTCGAGCGCCTTCTCGATCTCCGGGGGCAGCGAGATGTTCTCGATGACGAAGTTCGTCAGCTGCAGCCCGAACTTCTTGAACTCCTCGGTGATGTCGCCCTTGACCGCGTTCTCGAGCACGTTGTAGTGCGCCGCCATGTCGGCGACGCTGAGGTCGCTCTTGCCGGCCGCCTGCGTGAACTTGGAGACGAGGAGCCGCTTGAGGTACTCGGCGATCGCGTCGGTGGTGGTGAGCCCCTGGGTGCCGACGATCTCCTTGAAGAAGGTCCCCGGCTCGGAGATCTTGAAGTTGTAGGAGCCGAAGGCGCGGATCCGGACGCGCCCGGGGCGGCCGCCGACCGAGAACTCGGGGTCGCGGATCAGGACCGGGTTCGCCGTGCCCCACTTCTGGTCGATGTACTGCTTGAGGTTGACGAAGTAGATGTCGACCTTGAAGGGGCTGTTGAAGCCGTACTTCCAGCCCTTCAGGCGCGACAGGATCGGCAGGTTCTGGGTGCTGAGGGTGTGGGTGCCCGGCCCGAAGATGTCGGCGAGCTGGCCCTCGTTGATCAGGATCGCCGCCTGGTTCTCACGGCAGACAAGCTTGGCGCCGTTCTTGATCTCGTGGTCGTCGTCCGGGAAGCGGTAGACCAGCG
>CAZMML010000390.1:0-4600 GCA_964567335.1 uncultured Nannocystis sp.
GAAGCGGATCAGGTCGTCCCGGCCGGTCTCGACCGTGAAGAGCCGCACACCCGGGAAGAAGCGCTGCGCCGCGTAGAGAAGCGGTCGCGTGCAGCCCTCGGTCCCGGCCGTCGGCTCGGCCGGGTCGCACACCCGTCGCGCCACCGCGAACCCGCCCCTGTACTGCTGCTCACTGTTCGACGGGTAGGTGTCGAAGAACTCCCCCGCGATGTCCGTGATCATCGGCCCGTACTCCGCGTCGAGCGCGATCAAGGTCATGTTCGCCCCGAGCAGGTGCGGCAGGTAGGCGTAGCGGTACACCGGATCGACCGAGATCCGCCCCGCGTCGGTCGGCAGCGACGTTCCGTCGCCGCCCAGACGCCGCAGCACGTGCCCCTCGTCGCACTCGCCCTCTCCGTCCTGGTCGCAGTCCACCTCGATCCCGCTCGATCCGTGCAGCACGTCGATCCAGGACACGCTCCGATCGAGGCTCGAGGGGATCAGCAGGCGCCACGGGCCCTCATCGCCGGTCGGCAGGTCGAGCGCGATGTTCCCCGCACCGCTCGGCAGCCGCACGGTGTGCTCGCGCTGCAGGAAGCTCCGCGCCTCGCACTCCACCACGTCCTGGTCCATGTCCCGCGCCAGGCGGCAGGGGTGCGCACCGGACAGCGCCGACCCCTCTGGTCCCGGCTCATCCGCGAACGCACGATCGAGCGCGCGGAGGTCGAGCGCGATGAGCGTGCTCGTCTGTACCTCGAGGTCGAGGTTGCTGTTGGCGACGAAGAGCCACGCCCCGTCGGGCGACAGCAGCGCCCCGGTCGGCAGGCGAAGCGCGACCGGATCTGCCGGCTCTGCCTCGCCGCGACCGCACGCGGCCACGAGCAGCACCGCCGCCGTCGACCATGTGCTCGCCCTCGTCATGCCCGTCGCCCCACGGTACCACGCGTCAGGTCCGCCCGAAGCTCCGCAAGAACGCCTCGGGGTAGCTCTCCCACGCTGACGCCATGGCCCCGAGTCCGAACCACAGGATCACCCACGGCCTCAACGCGTCCAACGTGACCTGCAGGAGCCGCGCGCGCGAGGAGCCCGCGAGCACCAGGTCGGCCACCAACGCCGCCAACATCACCGGCGTCGCCAGACCGAACCCCAGCAGCAGGAGCTCCCTCGCCAGGTCGACGCACGCGTCGAGCTCGAGGGGAGCGCCCCACGCCGCCGGCACGCCGAGCTCCCAGCGCGTCGCCGCTCCCCGGAGCCCGGTGAGCAACCCGTGGTGCGCCCCGAGCGCGAGCCCGAGCGATCCGGCCAGCGCCGCTTGCAGCGTCACCCACCCCCGCCGGCCAACCAGCCCCAGGCAAGCCCCAGTCTGCCGCGCCGCCCCGATGAGCCCCTCACCCGGCAGACCGACGACGAGCCCAATCACCACGCCGAGGACCACCTCCCAGGCTCCGAGCCAGAGCCACGTCGTCCACGCCACGGGCGACACGGGGACCGACCAGACCGCCGCCAAGAGCACCCCCAACCCCGCGGCGATCCAGGACCACCCGCGTCCGATCGCGACCCGCCACAGCGCCTGCACTCGCAAGATCCCGAAGAGCCGCAGCGCCAGCCACCCCCACGCGGCGATCGCCCCGTCGACGACCCAAACTTCCACAGCTACCCAGACCCGCGCCCGAGCGCCGGCAACGTCGACCACCAACCGCGCGTCCACGCCGCCCCCTCGGCAAACCAGCGCTCCCCGGCCCACGCGACCGCCGCCACGACGACCGCCGCGCGCACGACGAGACCCGGCGTCGGATCGACCACGCCGACCTTGTGCATGACCCACCCGACGAGCAGCGTCAGCACCGCCGCCGCCGCAACGACGGGCCCCAGGACCTCGACGAGCAGCACGGCCCCCTCACGAAACGCCTCTCCCCCCGCGAAGATCACGAGTAGCCCTCCGCGAGCCCGCGCACCACCACGTCCCACCCTCCCGCCGCGAGGAAGAGCATCAGCTTCACCGGCAGGCCGGCCGACGTCGCGACCTGTCCTGACAACCCAGCGAGCGCCACGAGCTGCGCGACGCACAGGTCGACCAGCACAAAGGGCACCACGATCACCACCGCCATCTCCAGCGCCTCCCCGAGCTCGGTCACCAGGAAGGCAGGCACCACCGCCAGCGGGTGTGCCGGCGGCACTTCGTTCAGCCCGGAGAAATACGCGACCTCCGACGCCTCCGCATGCCGGCTCAGGAACTCCTCCAGCACCCCCCACGAGCCCGCGACATCCACCGACCCGCCGGCGCTCCACAGCGCGGCGCTCTCCTGCAGCACCGGCCCCATCACCACCGCGCTTACGACGACCGCCAGCGCGAACACGGCGCTCCAAGGCAACAGGCCCTCGGCGCCGAGCCCGACCCGCACCGCGGAGAAGACGACGCTCGCCTTGGCGAAGGCCGTGCAGCACACCGCGGCCAGCGGCACGAGCGACACCGCCAACCAGGCCGCCACTCCAGGGAGCTCAGGGCCCATCCGCGCCCCAGCCCTCGGGCCCCTGGCGCGACCCTTCCTCCACCCAGCGAGGCCCCTCCCCTGCGCGTACGGAGGCCCACGGCGGTGTCGACCCATCCTCCAGCTCGAGCAAGAGCCGAGGCGCCCCGCTCGGACCGGTCCCCACCAGCAAGCGCCGCCCCGCGACATCGACGACGTGCAGCGCGTGTCCGGGCGTCAGCCCGATGACCATCCGGGCCTGCTCGCGGCGGACACGAGTCCCACGCCGCAACGCGAGGAGGACGAGCAGCACCACCAAGAGGCCGCCGCCCGCATAGATGAGACGGAGATAGGGCGCGAGATCTGGCACACCAGAAGCCTACGGGCCCGCGTCTGTGCGCGCAAAAAAGCGCCAAAAACGCGGAGACCCGCGGGCTACCCCGCGGGTCTCCACTCGTCACCGCGCGCGCTCAGCTCGCGGTCGCGTCCGTCGTGCCCGTTGAGGCGTTCTCGGCGCTCGGCGTCGGCGCGACCGCGGCGGCGGCCGGCCCCTTGAAGGTGACCAGCTCCAGGATCGCCATCGGCGCGGCGTCCCCAGGACGGGTGCCGACCTTGAGGATCCGCGTGTAGCCGCCCGGACGCCCCTGAAGACCCGGCGCGACCGTGTCGAAGAGCTTGTGCAGCACCTCGCGCGACCGGATCATCCGGCTCGCCATCCTCAGCGCGTGGATGTACTTGCCCTGCTCCGCGGCGCTCCGCTGATCCCGCGGCTTCGTCAGCAGCGGGCCGAGCCGGAGCGCCGTGGTGATCGTCCGCTCGACGAGCCGACGGATCTCCTTGGCCTTCGGCTCCGTGGTGGTGATCCGCTCGTGCTCGATCACCGAGGTGACCATGTTGCGGAACATGGCCCTGCGGTGCGACGTGTTGCGGCTGAACTTGCGGCCAGCAGCTTGGTGGCGCATGGGTCAGGTCTCCTCGCGGGCCGGCGGCGGCCCCTGCCAGTTGTCGATCTTCATGCCCAAGGACAGCCCCATCTGGGCCAAGATCTCCTTGATCTCCTTCAGCGACTTGCGGCCGAAGTTCTTGGTCTTGAGCATCTCGGCCTCGGTGCGCTGCACCAAGTCGCCGATGTAGTGGATGTTCGCGTTCTGCAGGCAGTTCGCCGAGCGGACGCTGAGCTCGAGCTCGTCGACCGAGCGCCACAGGTACTCGTTGAGCTTGTCGCTCTCGCTCTGCTGCGGCGCCGCCGCCTCCTCGATCTCCTCCCGGTTGATGAAGATCGAGAGCTGCTCCTTGAGGATCTTCGCCGCGAAGGCGATCGCGTCCTCAGGTCGCACCGAGCCGTCCGTCCACACCTCGAGCGCCAGACGGTCGTAGTCCGTCCGATGCCCGACGCGCGCGTTGGTCACGCGGTAGTTGACCTTCTGGATCGGCGAGAAGAGGGAGTCGATCGGGATCACCCCGATCGGCATCCCCTCCGTCTTGTTCTGGTCCGCCGTGTAATAGCCGCGGCCCATCGCGCAGGTCATCTCCATGCGCAGCCGGCCGCCGCGGCTCAGCGTGGCGATGTGCTGGTCGGGGCGCAGCACGCTGACCCCCGTCGGGCACTGGATGTCCCCGGCGATGACCGGCCCCTCGCCCTGCTTCTCGACGACCAGCGTCCGCTGCGTCGCGTCGTCCATCTTGAGCAGCAACGCCTTCACGTTGAGGATGATGTCCGTGACGTCCTCGACGACGCCCGGCACGGTCGTGAACTCGTGGAGCGCCCCCTCGATCCGCACGGTCGTGATCGCCGCGCCCTGCAGCGAGCTGAGCAGCACCCGCCGCAGGCTGTTGCCGAGGCTGATCCCGTAGCCCCGCTCGAGCGGCTCGCACGTGAACTTGCCGTACGTGTCGGTGAGCGTGGAAGTGTCGACCTCGAGCTTCTTCGGCCGAATCAGGTCGCGCCAATTGCGGGCGATGGTGTTTTGGTCCTGCATTCGTCCCTCCCTGTGTTACTTCGAGTACAGCTCGACGATCAGCTGCTCATCGATGTCCGAGGAGATGTCCGACCGCGTCGGAAGCGCGGAGATCTTGCCGCGCATGTTCTCCTTGTCGAGGTCGATCCACGCCGGCCGCGGGACCCGGTCGACCTGCCCGAGGGCGTCGACGAT
>CAZMML010000391.1:0-4599 GCA_964567335.1 uncultured Nannocystis sp.
CCGACGGAGCAAGCGCGCCGCGCTCTCGGCCGGGTGGACCGAGGACGGGATCGATCGCATCAGCTCGCAGATCGGCCGCGCCGACATCAAGGGAGAGTCTACGCCGCCGCGCGGGTCCGTGGGAGGGGCCCGCGTCTGGCTAGCTCATCCGCCCCGCGCGCGCGACGTGGAGCGTGAACATGAACGCAGCGATCCACAGGACCGTCCCGAGCGCGAGGTGCAGGACCTGCATCCAGCCGGGCGCCGAGAGCAGGACGTTGGCGACCCCGGCCGCGAGCTGCAGCGCGATCAGGGCGGCGGTGGCGTTCCCCCAGGCGCGCACGGAGGGCCCCGCGCCGCGGGCCCCGGAGAGCCCGTAGGCGATCACGCCGGCGAAGAGGCCGAGCCCGCACGCGAGCAGCGGATGGAGCAGCCGGAGCCGCTGGAGGAAGTGCGCGCCGGCGCCGAAGTCGCGCTCGATGCGGGCGGCGAGGTCACCGGCCTGCACCGGGAAGAGGGTGTCGCCGAGGGCCGTGACCGCGCCGCTGATCCCGACGAGCAGGAGGCCGACCAGGGCGATCAAGGTCAGCCCGATCGTCCGCCGGCTCGCGGGCGGGGCCGCCAGGTCGGTCGGCCCGGTCGCCCACACCACCGTCGCCAGCGAGGCGGTCAGGAAGGAGGTATTGACCAGGTGCGCGGCCATGACGAGCGCTCGCGCGGCCGAGTCGTCGTCGGCGACCAGGCCGAAGAGCACGAGGCCGGCGCCGAGCAGCGCCTCGGTGACGGTGAAGAGCATCGAGAGCCACGCGCCGACGCGGCCCAGGTGCCCCCGCGGGAGCACCCGCAGCGCCGCGATCAGGAGGGCGAGCACGAGCAGCCCGCAGAGCCCGGACGTGGCCCGGTGGGAGAACTCGATCACCGTGTCGAGCGTCGGGCTCAGCGGCACGAGCTCCCCGTGGCAGGTCGGCCAGTGCTGGCCGCAGCCCGCGCCGGAGCCGGTGATCCGGACCACCGCGCCGAACAAGATCACGAGCACCGTGTACCCGAGCGCGACCCAGGCGAGCCGGCGCAAGCGCGTGCGTGTGTGCGTCACGGGCCCTTGCATACTCGCTTTCTCGGGGGGCCGCCACCCGCCGCGCCCGGACCGCCGCGCAAGGCGGGTCCAGGGCTCACGACGGGCGACGCCGGAGCCGACGCAGGAGCCCGGCCGGCGCCCGCCAGAGCTGCGCGCCGCCGGGGTAGTGGAGGGCGCGGACCAGGCCGGCGTAGACGACGAAGGCGAGGCCGACCACCGCGGCCAGCGCCCCCACCCGCGCGAGCGCGAGGACCAGTCGCGGCGCCTGACCCAAGGGCCCGCTCAGGACGCGGGCGCAGCCCTCCCACCCGAGCCACGCCGTCAGCCCCATCGCTGCGTTGGCCAGCAGGAGCGCGAGCAGCCGGCGCGCACGTCCCGGCGCGGGCAGCGGGCCGACGACCCGGCGGTAGAAGATCCGCAGCAGCGCCAGGTTGACGGCCGCGCCGATGGATGTCCCGAGGGCCAGGCCAGGCGCCCCGAGGCGCTCGTAGGTCGCCGCGTTGAAGGCGATGTTGGCGGCGACCGCGGCCGACGACGCCAGCAGCGGCACCCGCGGCCGGTCGATCGAGTAGAACGTCGGCGCGACGATCTTCACCATGCTGTAGGGCCCGAGCCCGAGCGCGTAGGCCTGCAGGATCGTGGCGACCGCCGCCGTGTGCTCCGCGGTGAAGCGGCCGCCTTCGTAGATCACGGCGACGATCGGCTCCGCGAGGAGGAAGAGCCCGACCGTGCTCGCCGAGGTCAGCAGCCAGGCCGCGCTGAGGCCCTCGGCGGTCCGCTCGGCCATCCGCGAGAGATCGCCGCGGGCGGCCTCCTCCGAGACCTGGGTGGTCGTCACCGTCGCCAGCGCGACCCCGAAGACCCCGATCGGCAAGAAGAAGATCCGGAACGCGTACTCGATCTGGGCCACCGGCCCGTCGCCGAGGCTGGCGGCGAAGCGCGTGTTGACGAAGACGTTGAGCTGGACCGCCGCGATCCCGACCACCGCGGGCAGCATGAGCGAGACGATCCGGCGGACCCGGGGGTCGCGCGTGAGGCCGGCCAGACGGACCCGGGGGCGGTAACCGAGGCGCGCCAGGGCGGGCACGAGGAGCGCCACCTGAGCGACCCCCGCCGCGAGCGTCCCGACGCTCCACCCCGCCACCGCGGCGCGCCCGCCCTGCCCGCCGAGCCACAGGCCGAGGCCGACGCAGATGCTGATCACGTTGAAGAGCGCCGGGGCGTAGGCCGGCGGGAGGAAGCGGCGCTGGGCGTTGAGCACCCCGGACCACACCGCTCCGACGCTGAAGAGCGCCAGCAGCGGCATCATGATCCGCGTCAGGGCGGCGGTCTCCGCGATCTTCTCGTCGCCCCAGCCGGAGGTGATCGCGCGGACGATCGGCTCCGCGAAGGCGATCCCGAGCAGCGTCAGCGCCCCGGTGACGATCAGCACACCGCCGAGCGCCAGGTCCGCGAGCACGTGGGCCCGCTCCCGGTCCTCTTGCACCACGGCCGCGGTGAAGGTCGGCACGAAGGCGCTGGAGAGGGCGCCCTCGGCGAGGAGGTCGCGCAGGAGGTTCGGGATCCGGAACGCGACCGAGTAGGCGTCGGCCAGCGCGCCCGCCCCGATCAGCCGCGAGAAGATCGACATCCGGACGAGGCCGAGCACGCGCGAGACGGCGACGGCGACGCTGATCGAGCCGGAGGACTGGAGGGAGGAGGGCACGGGAGGCGCTCGGACGCGGGTTTCTCGCAGCCGCCGGGGCGGGCGCGCCCAGGCGCGCGGGAGTAGAACACGCGCCGCCGGCGTGCGATAGTCCCGGCCCTGTGCTCCTCGCCCTGCTCCAGTCGCTGCGGCCGCGCCAGTGGATCAAGAACCTCTTCGTCGGCATCCCGCTGATCTACGGCCAACGGCTCACCGACCCGACGAGCGTGGCGATCACCGCCGGGGCATTCGCGCTCTTCTGCCTGATCTCTGGCTGCGTCTACATCCTCAACGACCTCGTCGATGTCGAGAAGGATCGAGCCCACCCGAAGAAGCGCCTGCGCCCGATCCCCTCGGGCCGGCTCCCCCCCGCGGTCGCGCGCCGCTTCGCCGTCGTCTGCGTGCCGCTCTGCCTCGCGCTCGGCTACTACCTCGAGCCCCTCTACGCCGCCGTGCTCGGGGTCTACTTCCTGCAGAACGTCGCCTACAGCTTCAAGCTCAAGCAGATCGCGTACCTCGACGTCCTCTCGATCGCCGCCGGCTTCATCCTCCGCGTGCTCGCCGGCGCGCTCGCGCTGCAGATCCCCGCCTCGCCCTGGCTGCTCGCCTGCACCGGCCTGATGGCGATGTTCCTCGGCTTCGGCAAGCGAGCCCACGAGCTCGCGGGCAGCGACCAGGCCCACCGCCAGCGCGACGCGCTCGCGGCCTACAACCTCACCACGCTGCGGATCCTCCTCGTCGTCATCGGCGCCGCGACCCTCGCCGTCTACGTCGCCTACACGCTGAGCGACCACGTGGCCGAGCTCTTCGGCAGCCACCGCCTCGCGTACACCACCGTGTTCGGCGTGGTCGGGATCGTCCGCTTCATCCACCTCGCCACGACCCGCCGCGACGCCGAGTCCCCGACCGAGGAGATCCTCCGGGACCCGGTCTTCATGATCAACTTCGTCGTCTGGGTCGGCCTCAGCGCCGCGATCGTCTACAAGTGGGTGTGACGTGCTGACCGTCATCCAGCGCGTCAGCCGGGCCTGCGTGCGGGTCGAGGGTGAGGTCGTCGGGGAGATCGGGCGCGGCGCCGTGCTCCTCGTCGCGGTCGAGAAGGGCGACGGCGAGTCCGACGCGACGGCGACCGCGCGCAAGCTCGCCGCCCTGCGCTTCTTCCCCGACAAGACCCCGATGGACCGCACGCTCGCGGAGGTCGGCGGCGGCTGCCTGGTCGTGTCGCAATTCACGCTCGCCGGGACGCTGCGCAAGGGGCGGCGGCCGAGCTTCGACGGCGCCGAGCTGCCGGAGCGCGCGCGCGCCCTCTACGAGGCGGTCGCCGCGGCGCTCCGCGCCGAGGGCCTCCCGGTCGCGACCGGTCGCTTCGCCGCGCACATGGAGGTCGAGCTCGTCGGCGACGGCCCGGTGACCTTCATCCTCCGCAGCGAAGGCGGCCAGATCCAGTGACCGGGCGAGTGGCGCGGGCGGACCCGCGGCGCTAAGGTCCTGGCATGCGCTCCGCCCTGCTCCTGCTCGGCACCCTCGCGCTCTCCGCCTGCGCCACCATGGCGGTCGGCGAGACCCGCCGCAACGTCACCGCGTTCTGCGTCGGCGCCGACGGCGCCGCCTACGCGATCGCCACCCACGTCAGCACCGGCGACCGCCGCACCGACCGCGTCTGCCGCAACGCCGTCGCCAGCATGCACCACGACCCCGACGCCGATCTCCCCTGCCGGATGCTCGAGTTCACGGTCCACCGCGACCGCTGAGCTCACAGCCAGCGCGCCAGCAGCGACGCGCCGAGCAGGGTCGGCACGCCCCAGATCATGCCCTCGGCCCCGCGCAACGGCAGTTTGTGCATCTCTTTGAAGCAAAGCAT
>CAZMML010000392.1:0-4594 GCA_964567335.1 uncultured Nannocystis sp.
GGACGACGCGGGCGAGGGGGCGGGCGGATCGCACGCGGGATCGCCGGCCGAGGAGTCGCCGTGGAAGGCGGCGTTGCGCCAGATCGCGGGCGATCGGCCGCGTCAGGGCAAGGGGAAGGGCCGTTCGCGAAATTGAGGTCGGCGAGGGGCTTGAGAAAGCTCGCACGGTGAGGGTCGCGAGCAGGTCGCGTCGAGACTTGTCGGCGGACAAAAACCGGTAGACTCCCGCGCCCGCTACCAGGCGAAGCGTTATGGCTGTTCCCAAGAAGAAGAAGTCCCAATCTCGCCGCGACATGCGTCGCGCCCACCACGACAAGCGGCCCGCCCCGACCCTCGTCGCTTGCGCGAACTGCGAGGAGCGGGTGCGCAGCCATCACGTGTGCCCCGCCTGCGGCTTCTACAAGGGCCGGCAGGTCATCGCCGTCGCTCAGGACGGCTGAATCCCCGTAGAGAGGCTCAGCGAGGGCCGTGGCAACCCCTCCGATCGCCCTCGACGCCTTCGGCAGCGACGACTGCCCCCACGTCGAGGTCGAAGCTGCGGTGCTCGCGGCGCGCGCGGGCTTTCCGGTGATCCTGGTCGGTGACCGGGCCCGGTTGATCCCCCAGCTCGCGATCCTCGGCGTCACCCGCTTCGACGGAGAGGACGGGATCTCGATCCGGCACGCGCCGGACGTGATCACGATGGACGACGTGCCCTCCAAGGCGATCCGGGCCCGCCCGGACGCGTCGATGGTGGTCGCGTTCGACCTGGTCCGCCGCGGCGAGGCTGCGGCGGTGGTCTCGGCGGGCAACTCGGGGGCGATGCTCGCGTGCGGGCTCTTCCGCTTCGGTCGCCTCAAGGGGGTGGACCGGCCGGCGATCGGCACCAGCTTCCCGCGGCTGCCGGGGCCCTGCGTGCTGATCGACATGGGCGCCAACGTCGAGTGCAAGCCGATCCACCTCGCGCAGTTCGCGGTGATGGGGGCGATCTACGCGCGCACGATCTACCAGGTCCAGACGCCGCGGGTCGCGGTGCTCTCGAACGGCGGCGAGGAGGGCAAGGGCACCGACCTGACGCGGGCCGCGTACCGCGTGCTCGCGGCCCACCCGAGCGAGGACTTCCGCTTCATCGGCTACATCGAGGGCAAGGAGTTCTTCCGCGACGTGGTCGACGTGATCGTCACCGACGGCTTCACCGGCAACATCGCGCTCAAGGTGCTCGAGGGGACCGCGGTCGGTCTGGCGCAGTTCATCCGCGTGGCGATGATGAGCAGCGCGCGGACGAAGCTCGGCGGCCTGATCGCGCGGCCCGCCTTCCGCCGGCTGGCCGAGCAGCTCGATCCGGAGTCCTACGGCGGCGCGCCCTTGCTCGGGGTCGACGGGGCGGCGATGATCTGCCACGGGGGCGCCAAGCCGAAGGCGATCGCGCGGGCGATCGCGTTGGCGGCGGAGTTCGCGGCCCGCGATCTCACGCCGGCGCTCCGCGCGGCGATCTCGAACCACCGCGAGCTCTTCGCGGCGGCCAAGCGAGAGGAGCAGCATGGGTCTTGAAGACGAAGGCCAGGGAGGGGCGGGCGCTCCGATCGCCTTCCTCTTTCCCGGGCCAGGGAGCCAGGAGCCGGGGATGGGGGCGGCGCTGGCGGCGGCGTTCCCGGCGGCGCGCGCGGTGTTCGAGGCGGCCGACGAGGCGCTCGGCGAGCCGCTCTCGCGGCTCTGCTTCGAGGGGCCGGCGGAGGCGCTGGCGCAGACGGCGAACACGCAGCCGGCGATCCTGACCACGAGCGTGGCGGCGTGGACGGTCGTGCGGACGGAGCTCGGGCTGGAGCCGAGGGTCTGCCTCGGGCACAGCCTCGGCGAGTTCTCGGCGCTGGTGGCGGCGGGGACGCTGGACTTCGCCGACGCGGTCCGCCTGGTGCGACTGCGCGGGCGGGCGATGCAGGAGGCGGTGCCGGAGGGCGTCGGGGCGATGGCGGCGGTGATGGGCGCGGACGCGGAGGCGCTCGAAGGGTGGTGCGAAGCGGCGAGCGTGGGCGGCGAGGTGGTGAGCCCGGCGAACGAGAACGGGGGCGGTCAGGTGGTGATCGCGGGCCACGCGGCGGCGGTCGATCGCGTGATCGCGGCGGCCAAGGCGGCCCGGGCCAAGGCGATCCGCCTCAACGTGTCGGCGCCCTTCCACTGCGCCTTGATGCTCCCCGCGGCGGAGCGCCTGGCGGCGGCGCTCGCGGGGGTGTCGCTCGCGGCGCCACAGGTGCCGGTGATCGGCAACGTCGACGCCGAGCCGAGCCGCGATCCGCAGGTGATCCGTGACAAGTTGATCCGACAGATCACGGGGCGGGTCCGCTGGGAGGCTTCGATGCGCACCGTGCTTCGCATGGGGGTGTCCCGCGGCCTCGAGCTCGGGCACGGGAAGGTGCTCAGCAACCTCATGAAGCGGATCGACAAGGGCTTCGCGGTGGCCGCGGTGGGCGCTCCCGCGGACCTCGAGGTGCTCCGCGCCCAGGCTGGTGGGCCGGGCGGTGGATCACCGGCGGCGCCGGGCGTGGGAATTCACAAGGCCTGAGCGCGGGCGGGGCGCGGGTTGTCCGGGCCCTCGCGCGGGGCGTGATGTGCTAAAGCAGGGCCCTCATGTCGGGCTCCGCCGCACAAGCTTACCTGCCGGCCGCGCTCTCCCTCGCGGGTCGGGTCGCGCTCGTCACTGGCGCGTCGCGCGGGCTGGGGCGGGCGATCGCCCGCACGCTCGCGGAGCGCGGGGCCGCGGTCGCGGTCGGCTACGCGGCGCGCGAGGACGCGGCCGCGTCGCTGTGCCAGGAGATCGCGGCCGCCGGCGGCAAGGCGATCGCGGTCGGCTTCGACGTCGCCGACGCGGCGGCGGTCGAGGCGGCGGTGCAGCGGGTGGTCCGCGAGCTCGGGGCGCTGCACGTGCTGGTCAACAACGCGGGGATCTCGATCGACGCGCTGCTGATGCGCGCGGGCGAGGCGGACCTGCAGCGGGTCCTCGATGTCGACCTCAAGGGGGCGTTCTTCTGCTGCAAGTCGGCGGCCCGCCACCTGCTCAAGGCGAAGAGCGAGGGGCGGATCATCAACATCAGCAGCGTGATCGGGGAGCAGGGCAACGCGGGCCAGGCGATGTACGCGGCGGCGAAGGCGGGCCTCCTCGGCCTGACGAAGTCGCTCGCGCGCGAGCTCGCCGGCCGCGGGGTGACCGTGAACGCGATCACCCCGGGCTTCTTCGACACGGACATGACAGCGGCGAGCGTCCAGGGCGAGGCCCGCGAGGCGCTGCTGAAGCAGATCCCGCTCGGGCGGATCGGCCGGCCGGAGGAGGTGGCGGAGGCCGTCGCCTTCCTCGCGGCTCCGGCGGCCGCGTACATCACCGGGCACGTGCTTGCGATCAACGGCGGCCTCCGCATCTGAGCGGCCGCACGACAGGAGACACCAGCGCCATGTCAACCGATACCATCCAGGAACAGGTCTTCAAGATCATCAGCGAGCAGCTCGACGTCGGCCGTGACGAGGTGGCGCTGGACAAGACCTTCACTGACGACCTCGGGGCCGACTCGCTCGGGATCGTCGAGCTCGTGCTCGCCTTCGAGGATCACTTCGAGGTGAAGATCCCTGACGACGAGGTCGACAAGATCAAGACCGTCGGGGACGCCGTGAAGTACATCACCGAGCACTGCGGCCGGGGTCGTTGAGGTGTGAGCGGGCGCAGAGTAGCGATTACGGGGCTCGGGCTCGTCACACCGCTCGGGCTCGGAGTTGCCGAGAACTGGCGTCGCCTCTGCGCCGGTGAGTCGGGGATCGGACCTATCACCCGCTTCGACGCGAGCGCGATGCCGACGCGGATCGCGGGCGAGGTGCGGGACTTCGACCCGACCCGCTGGGTCGCGAAGAAGGAGGTCCGGCAGATGGACCTCTTCATCCAGTACGCGATCGCGGCGGCGTCGATGGCGGTCGAGGACGCGGGCCTCGGGGCGCCGGACGAGCCCGAGCGCTTCGGCGTGTACGTCGGGGCGGGGCTCGGGGGCCTCCCGGTGCTCGAGGCGACCGCCGACTCGCTGCGCGAGAAGGGGCCCCGCCACGGGATCAGCCCCTACTTCGTGCCGGCGATCATCTCCAACCTCGCTCCGGGGCAGATCTCGATCCGCTTCGGGTACCGCGGGCCGAACATGAGCCACGTGTCGGCCTGCTCGTCGGGGGCCCACAGCATCGGCGAGGCGTTCCACCTGATCGCGCGCGGCGGGGCGGACGTGATGATCGCCGGGGGCACCGAGGGGACGGTGTCGCCGCTGGCGGTCGGCGGGTTCTGCTCGATGCGGGCGCTCAGCACCCGCAACGACGCGCCCACGGCGGCGTCGCGGCCCTTCACCGCGCGCCGCGACGGCTTCGTCCTCAGCGAGGGCTGCGGGCTGGTGGTGCTCGAGGAGTGGGAGCGGGCGCGGGCCCGCGGGGCCCGGATCTACGCGGAGCTGATCGGCTACGCGGCGACCGCGGACGCGTTCCACATCACCTCGCCGCCGCCCGGCGGCGTGGGCGCGCGGCGCTGGCTGCGGCTGGCGCTGCGCGACGCCGGGCTGCCGCCGGAGGCGATCGGCGACCTCCACGCCCACGGGAC